>CAJABS010000113.1 GCA_903938075.1 uncultured Chloroflexota bacterium
CGATCTGGGCTTTGGATCCTCATCGGCGCCATCACCGCACTTCTCGGCTTCCTTGGGCTGAGCGCAGCGGCCATCCTCACGCTACTGATCGGTCTGACTCTGAGCATTGCTGGAACGGTCTTTGTTGCCTATCGCGTCTACCGTCGTGAACCGAGGCGAACGCGCGCTAAGCGCCGCCAGTGATCACCGTCGATCTCCCATCGAGCGAGGCGCTCGCCGCAGCCACTTCCGCGTTCACCTTCGCCCTCGTTGGCATTGGCATGCTGATCATTGGAAGCGCAGTCGCTGCCGCTATCTGGGCACGATCGCTAAATGGTTGGGCGCTTGGCGGTGTCTCGTTTGTGCTGAGTCAGACCGCACAGGTTGTGACGCTCTTCCTCTTTGGGCCACTCATCGCGGCCTTTACTAGTGCACCGCTCCAAGAGGCGAGTCGCGCGATCATCCTCTCAACCGCCGCTCGCGGTGTTCGCGACGAACGGCCAACCGCCGCTTTTGGATTCGGACATGGCGCTATTGACCTACTGACAAGCTCACTGATCCCCACGCTCTCTGCGGTCATCATCCTTGCTGGCATTCGAGATGGGAGCATCTTTGTTGGACTTGATGCTGAGGTCACCGACAGGGTGCACACGGTCGCCATCTTCCTCGCCAGCCAGACACTTCTCACTGGAGCTCTGCTCGTTGCGCAGAGCGCGCTGATGCTTGGGTTCCATGCGCTCCTCACGATGATGGTGCTCCGCGCCGTGGTTCGCGGCGGAGGTGCGCGCACAGTTGGCCTGGGGCTCCTCTTACCGATTGCAATTCATATGCCGGTCGCTGTGGTGCGCACGCTCTTCCCCATGGCAACGTTGCCAGTACTACTGGGCGCACTGCTCGTGGCGCTCCTCGCCTATCGCCGAGGTCAGCGAGCTATGGCGGAGGCGGTAGCGGGTCAGTAGGAGACCCACTTGGCTCCTCGGGAGGCGGGGCCGATGGTGAATCGCTCGGCGTCTCACTCGTTGGCGGCGGAAGGCTCGGGCTTGGCAACACGTAGCCCTCTGGCGGTGTCAGCGAATCACATGCGGGCCCAATCACGCGATCACCGCCGTTCTGTCGATTCCACAAGAAGATTCTCGGAACCTGTGCGCTGCAGACAATCTCGTAGGCGAGGATCTTGCCAACATAGCGCCAGTGCCACGCCTCGGCGCCATAGCAACTCAGCGCGATGTTTGCTGCCCCCGCTGGATACGAGCGAACGAATCCAAACTTGTATGCATGCGCTTCGAGCCAGAGTGCCGTTGGGGACGTAGCGAATTTCGGGTTGCTCCACGCAACACCGGTAAGGCTCCCGATGTCAACAGTGGTGCCGAGCTGATGCTCTGAGTGCCCAGGAACGGCACTGTACTTGCGAGCTTGCTGTAGTCCGGACTTTGCTACCCAGTTCGCAAACACCCGAACTTGCGTTGAATAGGAACGATAGGCTGAAAGGATCTTCAACGAGATCTTGGTCCTCTTCGCCTCCGTGAACATGGCGCTGAGCGCATCGGCTGCTTCACGCTTTAACCAGTAGCCGCCCTTAGGGCTGATGGCACCGAGCCAGGTAATGCGCACGAGGTTCGTTGGCTTATAGCTCGACGAGAGGCGATACATGGGGTCAAGAACCGAGGTGGCCCACTGGTTCGTGCGCCAGTTCTTTGTGGTGACCGCTCCTTGAATGCCAATTGATTTGCGCGTGATGACGATCTTGCGCTTGTTGATTGCGGAGCAGGCGGTGATTGGGGGCACCTCAACCGTTTGCGGGGCCACTCCCGCCGCCACAACCCCACCCCCTGGAAGGGCGGCTCCGAGGACCGAAGCACCCAGAATCAGCGCGAGCAGGGGCACCACACGCAGGAGGGGCCGGGAGTGGTGAGCACGGTTCATGGAGATAGTTTGGCGCATTCCCATCTTGAACAAATAGTGGGCTAATGCTCGAGGCGCACCATGAGGAGGAACGAGGCAGATTGCCTCGGATATTGGGAAGGAGCCATGTATGGCACGAACAGTGAAGCTCACTCCAAGCAACGGCGCTCGAAACAGCCTACCGGCGATCTTTGGCGCCGCGGCGCTGGTCGCTGCCGGGGCGCTTGCCGGTGCTGCGCTCACAAACGGTGGACCCGACGGTCGAGATGGTCGTCACCCTGAACGAGGGGCAGAAGCCCGCATGGAGATGGATCGTGACCGCGATCGCGATGGTGGCGAGCATCGGGGTGCGGGCGGTCCGCACAACGAGGCGGACCTCACCGGAGCGGTCACCAGCGTGAGCCCAACTGAGCTCTCTATTGCACTCGCTGACGGAACGACCAAGACGGTCGTGCTCGAAAGCTCGAGCCAGTACTTCACGAAGACAGCGGGCACCGCTGCCGACGTGGTCGTCGGCTCGTATGTGCTGATTGAGGCAGGAGCGCCGAATGGCGACGCAGTAATGGAAGTTGCGGGCATCGCCGTACTAGCTACCGGCCTCACTGATGCACATGTTCACCTCGGCCGACCAGCGAAGGTCACCGCCGTAAACGGCAGTGAGCTCACCCTTGAAGTGGCCACGCGCCGCGGGGTGAAGACGATCACCGCAACGATCGGCGCCAACACGCTGATCAGCAAGGTGGCATCTGCAACAAACGCCGACGTTACCGCCGGCAACGTTGTGGTTGTTGATCTAGGCCGAGAGGCAGCAGCTGCCAAGTCGGTGCTGATCGTTAAGTAGCGAACGCACCTAGTTTTCGCGCGACGCCGCTGGTGGTCCTCCTACCAGCGGCGTTGTTGCGTCTAGCGCTTGCGCGCGCGAGCGGTTCGACGTGCCTTTGTAGCGCGAGGAGCCTTGCGTGCGATGCGCCGTGTTCGTAGCAGTGATGCCACGATGGAGATCGTCAAGATGGAGATGACAACCACCAAGCTGACGAGTGGCGGCACCTTCCAGTCGTGATTGATCGCCGGCAGGATCATCTTCACGCCGATCCACATCAACACGAAGCCGAGGCCTGCGCTCAGATAGTGGAAGCGATCCTTCGCATCGGCGAGCAAGAAGTAGAGATTGCGTAGCCCGAGGATGGCGAATGCGTTTGATGTGAAGACAATGAACGGATCCGATGTGATGCCGAAGATGGCTGGGATGCTGTCGACCGCGAAGACTAGGTCAATGATGCCAATAACGGCGATCGTCAAGAAGATCGGCGTAAAGACACGCTTCCCCGCCTTGATGACCCAGAAACGCTCTTCGTTGAAGTCGTTGTTCACGTGAATGAAGCGACGGACCAACTTGATTGCTGAGGGCGACTCTTCGCTGGCGTGCCCGCCACTACGAAGCATTTGGAAACCGGTGAAGAGCAAGAAAGCACCAAAGAACCAGAGGACCCACTCGAAGCGCTCAATCAGCGCCGCGCCAATCAAGATCATGATGCCGCGGAGCAAGAGAGCGAGAAGGATGCCCCACATGAGGGCGAGCTGCTGCAGCTTCTTCGGCGTCTTGAGCGCAGCGAAGATCAGCGTGAAGACAAAGACGTTGTCAACGGAGAGTGACTTCTCCACGAGGTAGCCGACAAAGTACTCGGTCGTCTTTGTTCCATCACCCAAGTAGATTTGCATCGCGATGCCGAAAATGATGGCGAGCACAATCCAAACGAGTGTCCAGGCGGCGGCCTCTTTGACGGGCACAACGTGGGTGCCATTCTTTCGCAGGAGGCCAAAGTCAATGGCGAGCGCAACGACGAGGAAGATTCCAAAACCGAGCCCGAGTGGTGAGAAGAGTTCGTTCATGGACCCCCCTTGCTAGTCGCCGTTGTGGCGTTGAAGCAATGGTAGCGGAGGGGGGTTAGCGAGGCCGCCGATGATTAGACTCGAGCGAGACCGCCGTTCGCTGGGTTGAGCGTGTAGGAGCGTGCGCAGGCGCTGCAGCTGAGCGTGGAGCCCTCATTAGGCAGGCGGCTGCCGCAGTCGCACACCCAGCCGATCCGCTTGGCTGGGCTACCAACCACAAGGGCACGCGGTGGAACATTGCGGGAGGCGACGCCGCCCGCACCAACCATGCAGTAGTCACCCAGGGTGATTCCAGCCACGATCACGGCGCCAGCGCCAATCGAGGCGCCATCACCCACGCTGATCGGGCTCACCACCCAGTCGCTGGCCGCCGCAAGGCCGCCGTCAGGGGTCTGTGCGCGCGGGAAGCGGTCGTTCGTGAGGATCGCGTTAGGGCCAATGAAGACGCCGTTGCCAGCGGTAACCCCGTGATAGACGAGGGCGAGGTTCTGCACCTTGCAACGGTCACCAAGGACCACGTCGGCATCAATGAATGCGCCGCGGCCAATGATGCAGTCGGCGCCGATCTTTGCACCACGGCGCACCACCGCGCCACCCCACACCTTGCTGCGCGCACCAATCGTGGCGCCATCTTCAACCATTGCCGTTGGATCAATGAACGCCGTTGGATCAATCATTGGGCAGCGACTCCGTTTGGTCGACCGAAGCCGATGCGCTTCGCGCCAGCTGGCAGCTTCGCGCCAGCGCAGGCATTGCGACCATCGATGAGCACCTTCAGCCCAGGGAAGAGTGTCGCGAAGTCCATCGTGCGATAGGCGGCGTCGGCGGTTGCAACAACAACGGCACTAACCTGCGCGTTGGCACTGCCGTCCCATGGCGTCATCTTGAGCGCTGCAACGTCGTCGGCACTCAAGAGCGGGTCGGCACCAAGAACCGTCGCGCCGCGCTCGCGCAGCGCATCGGCAACCAGTGGTCCGCGCGCATGCGCCAGCTCGCGAACACCTTCGCGATAGGTGAGTCCGAGCACCGCAACCGTTGCCCCCTTGAGGGATCCGAGTTGCTTCGCTACGGCGTCAACGGCGCGATCTACCTGTCCATCGTTCACGGCGCGCGCGGTCTTGATCACGTCAAGGTCACCATCGGTCGAGAGGATCATGCGCGGATAGACGGGAATGCAGTGCCCACCAACACCGATACCAGGCTCATGAATGTGCGAGTACGGCTGCGAATTCGCGGCGCGAATCACCTCAGAGAGATCAATGCCGTGTCGATCCGCAACACGAGCGAACTCGTTAGCGAGCGCAATGTTTACATCGCGATAGGTCGTCTCGGCGAGCTTCGCCATCTCGGCGGCCTCGAGCGTCTGCATCTGCGCGATGGGCGCATCGAGCACGCTCTCGTAGAAGGCGGTGGCACGCGCCAAGCTGGCAGCGTCGGTGCCGCCCACAAGCTTCGGATACGCGGCGAGATTACGGAAGGTTTGACCGGTCAACACGCGCTCTGGCGAGAAGCAGCCAAAGACCTTGGCGCCACTCTTGGCAGCAACCTTCGCAACCAGTTCGCGGGTGGTGCCGATCGGCACGGTGGTTTCAAGGATCACGAGTAGGTCGTCGTGCGCGCCGGCGATCAGCGTTTCGGTAGCGCCAACGAGCGCCTTATCGGCGATGCTCCCGTCGTCGCGAACGAGTACGGGCACAACGACAAGGGCAACGTCGGCGTCGCGCACCGCGGCAGGGCCATCAATCGTGGCGCGTAGGCGACCTGAGCCAACGTGCTCGGCAAGAAGTTCCGGAAGATTTGGTTCGCCGCCCCATGGCGCGACGCCCGAGTTAATGATGTCGACGAGGGCCTGATTGATGTCAACGGCATGCACGCGCCAACCGTGTGAGGCGAACTGCAGGGCGAGCGGTAGGCCGATCTTCCCCGAGCCGATAACGGCGATGGTGCCGACGGTGCCGGGGGCGCCGACCCACGGCTTGGCGGTAACAGGGGTGCCGTGGGTGCAGGGATGCGGTTCAGCGGTGAAGGAGCCACCGAGCATGGACGTTGCTCGACCGAGTGGATCTGTGGTGCCTGCGCTCATTGCCCCTCCTTGTTCCCTTGGAGGGGATGCTACACCGCGGCGATGGCCTCGAGGTTTGGCCGCACGGGGATCCCGCCACCGCGTGCGGACTCAAGGACTGCGTCGGCAAGGATCACAGCACGCGCGCCGTCGTGAATGCTAACCGCAGGCTTCGCCTCACCACGAGCGGCGGCGAGGAAAGCACTCAGCTCCAACGCCAGCGGCTCTTGTCGTGCGGCGGGTAGGTCGGCGGTGCGACCCGGCTGTACTGGCGCGAACCCATCGAGCATGGCACTCGAGTTTGGATCGGCGCTGGTGAACGAGACGGTGCGCTGCAGCAGGCTCACGTCGTACGCTCCTGCACTCGTAGTGACGAGCAGCTGTCGACGCTTTGCTGGTGCAAGCCATGAGGCGCGAATGCGCGCCACCGCGCCGCCCGTAAACGTGAAGAGCGCCTCGGCGAAATCCTCACGCCCCTCAATGAGTCGTGAGCCGGCCACGGCGGTGACGGAGAGTGGCGAACTGCCAGCGATGGCACAGGCGAGATCAATGTCGTGGACCATCAGGTCGCGCACCACGCCAACATCGCTGATGCGCTCGGGGAGTGGGCTCTCGCGCATCGCCTCAATGGCGTAGAGCGCCTCACCAGCGCTTCCGCCCATCTGCTCAAAGAGTCGCGTGACGGCGGGGTTGAAGCGCTCCACATGGCCGACCTGCACGATGGCGCCAGCGGCGGTTGCTCGTGCGACCAAGTCGAGCGCCTCGGCCGAATCAGCGGCGAGCGGCTTCTCGACCAGGATCGGAATCTTGCGCTCGATGGCGCGAATCACCAGTGCGGAGTGGAAGCGCGTTGGCGCAGCGATGATCGCCGCCTCAAGGCCCGGGTGGTTCAGTAGCTCTGCGGCGTCGGTGTATGCGGTGGCTGATGGCGCCACGGCGAGTGCAGCGTCGCGCGCTGCATCGACGGGGTCACTGATCGCCACAATCTCGACGTCGGGAAGTGTTGCGAGAACACGGAGATGGTTGCGGCCCATCACGCCGAGGCCGATCAGGCCAACCTTCATGCGGGCCATGCGCTCCCGCCGTGGCGCTCCACGGCGCGTCGCAGCGAGGCGGCAACCTCCTCTTGTTCAGCAGCGGTGATCGCCGCGAACATTGGGAGCGAGAGGCAACCCTTCGCCAGCGCATCAGTGACAGGCAGCGCAACGTCGAGGCCGCGCTCCTTGATGTATGGCTGCTGACTTACTGGGATCGGATAGTAAATACCGGTGCCGATCCCATCGTTGGCAAGATCTTTCACGATCTCGTCGCGCGCCGGACCAACGTGCACGGTGTACTGGTGATAGACGTGCAGATTTCCTGCCGGCGTTCCCTGGCGAACGATTGGCGCGCCAGCAAGCAGTTCGTCGTAGCGCGCCGCAGCGGCAACGCGTGCCGCCGTGAACTGCGCAAGTTTGCCGAGCTGCACGATGCCGATCGCAGCGGCGATGTCGGTCATGCGGTAATTCGTACCGAGCATCTCGTGCAGGTAGCGCACCTTCATCCCTTGGCTGCGGAAGGTGCGCAGCCACTCGTTCAGCGTGTCGTCGTTCGTTGTGATCATGCCCCCCTCACCACTGGTGATGTTCTTCGTGGCGTAGAGCGAGAAGGCGCCAACGCCGAACGAACCGGCCTGCTTGCCGCCCTGGGTTGCGCCGACCGCCTGGCAGGCGTCTTCGATCATGGCGAGGTTGTGCTTGGCGGCGAGCGCGCCAAGGGCGCTCATGTCGGCGATAAGGCCAAAGAGGTGCACCGGCATCAGCGCCTTTGTCTTTGGCGTGATCGCTGCTGCCGCTGCGACCGGATCCATGAGCCAGGTGACGGGATCGATATCAACGAATCGTGGCGTGGCACCCGCGCGCAAGATCGCTGCAGCCGTGGCACTAAAGGTGTGGCCAACGGTAATGACCTCGTCGCCAGGCTTGATGCCGAGCCCTTGAATGATCGCCTCTTCGGCGAGCGTGCCGTTCGCCATGGCGATCGCGTGCTTCACGCCAACGAGCTCGGCGAAGCGGCGCTCAAACTCGGCAACGCGTGGGCCCTGCGCGAGGGCGCCCGACATGATCGCGTCGGCGGCGGCATCGGCCTCCTCGCGGCCAACGGCGGGGCGGGTGATCGGGATGCGAATTGGCGGTGTACTCATTGCGGGGAGCGTATCAGCGAGCGAAGCGGCGCGCGATCAAGGCGGCTCGGATCGCCTCCGCGGCACCCCCGGCGGGGAGTGGTTGGGAGGCCCGCGCAGCGACCGCAGCCGCACCCGTTGTGGCCCCAACCGTTGCGAGGGCACCTGCAGCGCGAGCCGCATCCACCCCAATAAGGAGCGAAGGGCCAGCCGGGTGCACGAGCTCTGGCCACTCAGTGGTGTCGCGCAAGATCAGCGTTGGCGTATTGAGCCAGACCGCCTCGCGCTGCAACCCGCCGGAGTCGGTCAGCACCGCAGCGGCGTGCGCGGTGAGGGCGAGCGAGTCGAGATAGCCCACGGGCGGAACCAGCTCTACGCCGTCGGGAACATCTAGACCGTGCGCGGCGATCGCGGCGCTGGTTCCAGGGTGCGCCGCAAAGAGCATTGGCACGCCGAGGTGCTCTGCGGCAACGCGCAGCACATCAAGCGCGGCGCGCAGCCGTGACGCCTCGCGCACATCGGCGCGATGCAGGGTGGCGTAGGCGAACCCACCTGATGTCAGTGATCGGCCGATATGCAGCGCGGCAGCATCAAGGGCTGTAGCGCCGCGCGCTGTTGGTGCGAGTCGCGCCGCAAGGTCGGCCATCAGGTCGCCGACGACCACGTTCTCTTCGGTGAGCCCTTCACCGCGCAACGCCTGTACCGCGGCGTCACTCGTGCAAAGTCGCAGTGCAGCGATCTTGTCGACCGCAATGCGATTGCGCTCTTCGGGCATCGACGTGTCGCCAGAGCGCACCCCTGCCTCAACATGCACGACTGCAATCTTGCGAGCGTGTGCAGCGAGCGCACCTGCAAGCGTGGAGTCGGTGTCACCAAACACGAGCACGGCATCGGGCTGACTCTGCGCGAGTGCCGCATCTAGCCCACGCACCATTGCATCAAGTCGCTCGGTGCCGTGGAGATCTCCTGGCTCAGGGAGGAGGAGGTCAGCCGGTGCCATCCCCAGGTCGCGGTAGATCTGGCCGGCAAGCAACTCATCGTGGTGCTGGGCGGTATCAATAACGAACGGCTCAATGGGAGGTGAGAGGTGCGGGCGAAGGGCGGCAAGCTTGATGAGTTGCGGGCGCGTTCCGACGATCGCCGTGATGCGCATAGCCCCTCCTCACCCTTGGCGCCCGTGCGTGCTGCGATAGACTCGCCGCATGCCGAACCCCGCTCCGCACACCGTACCAAAGGGTGCCTCCCAGCCGAAGCGGCAGGTGGCGATGTTCGTCGCCAACAATATGGTGAGCGATCGCCGGGTCATCCGTGAGGCAACAACGGTGGCCGCCGCCGGCTTCCAGGTAACGGTGCACGCAATCCTGCAGCGCCCCACGAGCCTCCCAGAACGCGAAGAGCACCCTGGCGGGTTCACGATCATCCGGCATCGCATTAGTCTCCTCCCACCGCTGCTGCCGATTCACCCGCGATTGATCGCGCTCCTTCTTCACCCGTTCTGGTGCGCGTTCGCCCTCGTGGCGAATCTCGCTCGCCGTGTGCGTCTCCCACTCTCTGGTGCCGCGATGCTTTTGGTTACCTGGGGATCGTGGGCAGTTCTTGCGTCGCGATCCGCGCGATCTGCGGAGATTCTGCATGCCCACGATCTTTCGGGGGCACTGCCAGCACTGGTAGCGTTGCGCACGCGACCTGATGCAACGCTCTTCTACGACAGCCACGAAGTGTTTTTGGAGAGCGGTCGATGGGCAAAGGCCCCCGCGTTTCTTCGCCGCCTTCTTGCAAGGTGGTTCGAACAGCCAGCGCTGCGACGTGCAGCCGCACTGATTGCTGTGAACCCGCAAGTGATTGAAGAGCTCGCCAAGCGGTACGAGATTCCAGCGCAACGAGTTGTGACGTACAACTGCCCATCAGCCTGGAGCCCTGAGTTACGCGATACAGAGCTCCGCTCAGCGATTGGCGTAGATGCCGCCGCGCAGGTGATCCTGTATCACGGTGGGTTCTCGGCGCATCGCGGGCTAGAAGAGCTGCTCGTTGCGATTCGCGACCCACGACTCGCTGCAGCACACCTTGTCTTCCTCGGCTACGGCCCGCTCGAAGGAGAGCTCCGTCGCGCCGCTGCGGAGCCGTCTCTCGCTGGTCGCGTGCACGTGCTGAACGCGGTGGCTCCAGAGGTGCTTGATCGCTGGATCTCTGGAGCAGATGTTGGCATGTGCACCATTCTCCCCAGCACACTGAATCATCGGATCTCAACGCCGAACAAACTCTTTGAGTCGATTGCCGCCGGTGTGCCTGTGGTTGGGAGCGACTTCGCGCCAATTCGGGAGATCATTCTCGAGAACCCAGATGGACCACTCGGTGCGGTATGTGACCCAACCAACCCTGGAGAGGTGGCTACGGCCATCTCGGCGATCTTGAGTCTGGACGCAAGCGAGCGTGCCGCACTTCGCCACCGCTGCTTGAACGCCGCTGCAACGCGCTGGAACTGGGAGGTTCAGGCTGAGAAGCTCGCGGCCCTCTACGAAGTGGCTGAGGGTTCACGCGCAGTCACCAGATAAGGGAGTGCGGCCCTACGCTCTTGGCGTCGATGCCTTCCCAAGCAGCACATCGGCCACCTGCTCACTCAGCCGCTTCCAGTTGTATTGACCCTGAGCGAGCTCCCAGCCTTTCTGACCTCTGGCCGCCAACTCGCTCTTTGAGCTGAGCGCCTGGGTGATCGTCTCCGCGAGAGCGTCGACACCATCACCCTCGGTGACCCATCCCGCTCCGCCTGATCGAATGATCTGCGCAGTCTCCGTTCGCGGCGTTGCAACCACCGGCCTCCCGATGGCAAACGCATCAAACAACTTCACAGGGAGCGCAACATCCATGTACTCATTCGGTGGATGAGGAATCACCATCAGAGAGGCTCGACTTGTCTCCTGGAAGACCTCATTGAATTTCGGCGAAGAGATGCTCACCCATGGGAGCCTTGCGGTCAGCCCCCGCAGTTCCCCTATGTACTCTTCCGCGGTTACATCATTCGCTGCAAGCCACAGGTTGAGCTCAAGATCCGGAATGCTCTGGCGCACCTGTTCAGCGGCAGCGATGAGATCTTCAATCCCTCTCCCTCGTGCCGCACCCGTTGCCATGCCGATGACGGGTCGATCGGGGAACGGCAGTGGGGGCATGCCCGCCATCGCCGTGCCGTTCGGGATAACAAGGAGTCGCTCGTTGGATAGGCCAGCATAGAGAGCGAACGATGTGCTCGGAACGATCAACGTTTCAAACATCGCCACATTGGCGTTCCAAATGCTCATACGTCGCTGCGTGACACCCTCATCGAGGTGAACCTGCATCGCCTTCGCCTGGAGCACAGGGTGATCATGAAGATCTACCGCCATCCACCGCACGGTCTCACGGGTCGGTGCAAAGAGGTGCGGCGTTACGAGACCTGTCGCAACTGCAAAACCCGGCCGTCGAAGGGGGTTAATGCTGGAGTTCCACCGCTTAAAGATTGTTGTGTGGATCCGGCTTCGCCTTGGAACAACTCTGGCGCGCGTTCGCTGCACCAGCGTATTGAAGACATTGCTCCGTCGCAGGCTACCGCCATAGATAAGAGGCTTTGGCTCTCCGAAGACTGTCCAGTTGTTCGCACTCATATCAGTGACCGTATGATAGCGTGCGAAACATGAAGCAGACGCCGAAAAAGACGCTGATCATTGGCTCCATCAACACTGCTGGCCAGGGCGCCTCGTGGGCACGTGCAGTTCGACGACGCACAGATGCCGCCGCCTACTCTTGGCAGGCAGAAGGGATCACAGGCACGAGCGCCCTGCGATTCCCCGTTGACGAGGTCATTCCTGAGAGCGATCTTGCGCGATTCGGTTTCGTTCGCAGACTCCTAACGCTGAATCGAGCTGCGAGCCATGCGCTGCTCGAGAGCGGCAGGTCGCACATTGTGCGGGGCTCAAAACGAGCAACGCTGCTGGCCGCGCTGGTCCTGCGGGTGCTCGGCACCAGGCCCGCCTTCGTCTTTCATGGGAGCGACATCCGCATCCCGAGCGTGTACCGAGCATCTCACCCCGGAACGCTCTTCTCTGACCCCCTTGATCCCCGTACGATCACGCTCGAGGGTCGTACTAAATCCATGCACGCATTCTTGAAGCGGTGGCCATTTCCGCTCTTCGTATCGACACCAGACCTGCTGCGCTACCTACCGACTGCGCACTGGATTCCTGTCATTCCAGAAGATGAGTGGTTCACGCCGATGGCGCCGATTGAGAGCTCGCGACCGAAGCCACGCGTCTTGCACCTTCCGTCAAACCGTGCCAGCAACAGCAGCGATGAGATTGAGCCCACACTGCTCCGCCTTGCCAGTGAAGGCCTCATCGAGTTTCGTTGCCTTTCCGGCATTCCGCCTACAGAGGTTCGGGCGCATGTTGCGTGGGCCGACGTTGTAGTCGACAAGATCGGGCTTGGCGGCTACGGCGTAATGGCGGTGCAGGTGATGGCATCTGGTCGCCTGCTGATCGGCGACGTTGACCAGATCGCACGCGCAGAGGTCCCCGACCTACCGCTGATTCAAAGCTCAACCGGCACCCTAGAGCAGGTGATTCGCGACCTTGTTGCCGATCGATCTACCTGGGACGCTCGCGCCGCCGCGGGCCAAACCTTCGCCCGCAAGTATCACGACGGACGCTACTCAGCAGAGGTGCTCGCCAGGTGGATGGGGGTTTCGGTCAACCAGCCGTAGCGGCTGGAGCCGATGGTGAGGATTGAACTCACGACCTGCTGTTTACGAAACAGCTGCTCTACCACTGAGCTACATCGGCGCCGGAGGGGGATTGTAGCGGAGCGGTGTGCCTGAGTCAGCGGGTGATCTCAAGGCTGCGCGCCACCCCGTCAAGAACCTGCGTGACGATCAGCTTGCGGTCGCCCGGCGCGGTTGATGGCAGGGGCGAAGGAAGCAGCGTTGAAACACCATGCACCGCCGACCACGCGACCACCTCAGCGCCGCTGCGGCGCGACCTTGGCATTGCACCTGTGGCTACCAGGGTGTCAAGCGATTCAGCCAAGATTGCCCATGCCGACGGGTTGTCTTCGCGAGATGGTGGCGCGCACTCTGCGAAGGCGGCGGCGTAGAGGCGCGGTTCGCTCAGCGCAAAGTCGATATAGGCCGCACCGATTGCGCGGAATCGCGCGGCAGCTCGGGCTTTCGTCAACGTACGTGCGGCCGGCTGCGCCATTGATCGAGCGAGTTGCTCTCGTGCAGCCTGTGAGATAGCCGTGCGAAGTTGATCCTTGTTTGCGAAGTGGCGATAGATTGCAGAAGGGGCAACCCCAGCGGCGCCAGCCAACTCGCGGCCGCTCACCGCATCGAGCCCACGCTGGCGCACGCGGCGAAGCCCGGCCGCAATCACCGCATTCGCGAGATCCCCGTGGTGGTAACTGGAGACTGCCATACCCCTCCGTTCCCCTATTGACAGGCGTTCAATGTGATCACTATACACACTCAGAGAAGGCTCGCCTTCGCGAGTCCAGAAAGGAAAGTAGAGAGCTGAGGAGGGTTTAGCAATGAGCGACGAAACACGAGTGATGGTGGCACTGGCATTCATCTCGCTTCCGACGATCGCATTCGGCGGGTACTTCCTACTGTCGATCCTAAGGCGCGCCGCCGGCACCGAGGGGATCACTTCGGTGCAGCGTGACTACTTCAGAGCCGGTCATGCACACGCAGGGGTGCTGGTCCTGCTTGCGATCGTGGGGCAACTGGTACTCGACGCATCGCGGTTCTCAGTTGAGGCGGTGTGGGCATTGAGGATTGGCCTGTTCGTCTCGCCACTGTTGATCCCGGCGGGGTTCTTCGGTGGCGCGCCACGCACACCCAAAGGTTCGGCTGGTCCACTCGTGAGGCTGATTCCTGCCGGTGCGATCGTGTTGAGCCTCTCGACGATCGGAGTCGGGGTGAGCCTGCTCGTCAGTTAAAGGGATTAGGAGAAGTCATGGCAAAGCACATCCCAGTCCGAACCATGGCCGACGTCAAGGAGCCGCTCGTGCTCTTTCTCATCGGCATGCGCATCAACACCTTCTGGCGCGTGTGGGAGTGGCTGCCGTCGTTCTTGGCGATGGGGCCAATGATCGTGGAGCTCTACAAGAACCCAGAGCTCGGTTTCTTGAGCGCGCGCACCGAGATGGCGGGCCGCACGATCACGGTGATCCAGTACTGGAAGTCGTTCGAAGCGCTCGAGGCATACGCCGCCAACGCGGAGCGCAAGCACCGACCGGCGTGGACCGCCTTCTACAAGCGTGCCACCAGCGGCACCGGCGCCGTGGGCATTTATCACGAGACCTATGTGATTCGCCCAGGCGAGGTGGAGTCGCTCTATGTCGACATGCCCTCCGGTTTCGGGCTCGGTGGTGCGGTAGGCAGCGTTCCTGTTGGCCCACGCACCGAGTCGGCCAGAGAGCGAAAAGGGTAGAGCGACTACTCCATCTAGGGTGTTGTATTCCTACAACGCCCGTGCTATTGTACTAATACAACAGCCCGCCGGGCTGGATAGTGCAGGAGTGCATCATGCTTGAGCAGTGGGTTCCGTTCGCGGCCGTTTCGTTCATTGTGCTGTTGAGCTTCATTACCAATGTGGCGTTCGATCCGAAGGTCACCGACTGGACCAATAGCGCCCCCATTGAGGTCAATAGCCCGTGGAAGCGGCCACGCGTACTGGCTGGCAAGAGCCTCGTGGTGCTCTGGTTCGCCACTGCATTTCTCTACATCGCGACGCTGCTCGGAGCAATCGCCGTTGACGGAGTCGCGCTTCAGATCTCGTCGCTTCCCGCACTCCTCCTCTTAGCAGGACTGACGGTCGCGGTGATCACGTACAAGCGATCACTTGCGCAACAACCAAATGGCGCACTCGATGAGCGCGAGCGTGGAGTTCGCGACACCCTCTATCTGACCTCCTATCGGATCGTGGGCAGCATCCTTGCCGGAATCTTCCTTGCAGGATTCATTGCGAAGTTCATCGCCGAACTCGAAGTCAACCTGGATCAGATCCCAACCGATACCGCCCTTGGAATCGTGGTGACGGCCGCCGTGTTCCTCTGGGTGCTGCCGAGCCTGGTGCACGCATGGACCGATCCCATCCCTGACGAGGTCAGTGAAGAGGCTAGCTATGCCTGGAAGACGGCAAAGCGAGAGATCAAAAGGGAGATCGCCGAGATCCGTAAGGATCTGCCTAAGAGCGAGAAGGTCGCACTGGCCGAGCTGCGCAAGGCAGATCGCAAGCTAGGCCGAACCCGCACCAAAAAGAAGACGGGGAAGCGTTCATGACCGGCCGAAAGTCGAGCGAGGATGCGCCGATCCCCAACCGCATCGCCGAGTTGCGAGAGAAGGCCAAGTTGAGCCGTGTGGAGCTCGCTGAGCGCGTTGGGGTCAACTCCCAAACGATCGGCTATCTGGAGCGCGGCGAGTACAACCCCTCGCTTGCCCTGGCGTTCCGATTCTCTGAGCTCTTCGGACTCTCGGTCGAGAAGATCTTTGTGCGCAAGGAGACGAAGAAAGGAAAAACATCGTGAGTGAGAAGATGAAGACGCGACCGTCAATCATTCAGCGAATGCCGTTGCCACTCGCCCTTCTCTTTGGATTCCTCCTGCTTCCGCTCGGCGGCATCTTGCTCCCCATCACCCCTGAGATTGGCGTCCCGCTGCTCCTGGTAGCAACACGACTCCTTGGCCGACGATTCCAGTGGGCACGACGCTTTAACGCGTGGATTGATGGAAAGTGGCAAGGGGTCCGCGCACGACTGAAGGGGGACCCCAGCAGCGGGCGTCCCGCACTGTGGCGATGGATTGTTGGCGCGGTCGTCATTGTGCTGATCTGGCAGGTGCTGGGCTCAATCTTGCTAGTCGGCGCAGTGCTTTGGATGGGCATTCCATTTGATGCACTCGTTCCCCCAG
Organism: uncultured Chloroflexota bacterium; assembly: GCA_903938075.1. Classification (GTDB taxonomy): domain Bacteria; phylum Chloroflexota; class Limnocylindria; order Limnocylindrales; family Limnocylindraceae; genus Limnocylindrus. The sequence continues at coordinate 15,927 of CAJABS010000113.1, forward strand.
GAGGATTCGGCCTTGCGCCGATTGCTCCAGAGCTTTCCGCCATGATTCTGTTTGCGTTCCTAGTCAGCTTCGTGCCCTTCTTCTTTGCAAACCTGTTCGCATACCGCTACATCCTGAAAGAGCGCGTGATGCGAATGTTTACCCTCACGGGCAGTTTCTCGATCCAAAGAATGTTCGCGGGATTCACGATCTGGCTGGCCATCGGGCTCGGCGGGCTACTGCTTCTTGAACTTGCTAATCCAGGGGTAGTTCGCTGGACGTTCAACCCCGTTGGTGCACTTCCATACGTCGTGGTTGCATTGCTTTTTCTACCAATCCAGACGACGGCCGAAGAGCTGTTCTTCCGCGGTTGGCTCTTGCAGTGGTCGGACAACGGCCGCCGTCGACGCTGGGTACTCGCCACGCTAAACGGCGTGCTGTTTGCTCTGCCACACCTTGCCAATCCTGAGGTTGCCGGTGAAGACCTGATCCGCATCATTGGGTACGTAGCAATCGGCTTCGGCTGGGCGTGGGTCACACTTCGCGACCGAACACTTGAGTTAGCGATCGGCGCACACGCGGCAAACAACATCTCTGCAGCCCTGCTCGCTGGCTATGTTGGCTCTGCAATTCCCTCTGTCTCCTTCTGGACGATGGAGCGAATTCCAGTGCTGCAAGAGGTGCTACTCGGGGTGGCGTCAATTCTGATCTTCACGTGGATCACGGCCCGCCTGCCACACAAGCACGCAGGTAAGAGCAGCACCTCTCAGGCTTCGCGGAAGAAGCAACCCGCGTGACTGGGATGCTCTCGCTACTCCGCATCCCAGACCTCCGCACGTTGCTGGTGGCGGATTTCATCTCAGACTTTGGTTCGGCGGCAACGGTGCTCGCCGTGCAGTTGCTGGTGCTCGATCTCACCGGCTCGACTGCAGCACTTGGCCTCACGGCGGTACTGGCGGCACTTCCATCTGTGACGATCGGATTCGTGGCAGGCGGCGTTGCGGATCGATTCAATCGACGTCAGCTGATGATCTGGGCGAACCTTATTCGTGCAGTGCTCGTGCTGCTAATCATCCCCGCCTCAAAACTCGGCGAAGCCGCATTCCCAGCAATCGCAGTACTCACCCTGTTGCAAGGGATAGCCGGATCATTCTTCTCGCCATCAAACTCTGCGGTCATCGCGCGCCTCGTCCCCGAGGATCTACGCGTGAACATCGGCTCGTTGCGGCAAACGCTGCTCATCGTGACCAACGTACTCGGTGTCTCGTTCGCGGGCATCGTGCTCGGCCTCAGTGGTAATCGCGATCTGCTCTTTGCGATTGATTCGGTGAGCTTCCTGGTGGCGGGCTTGGTACTGTTCTTGATCTCAAGGAACGTGGGGAGGCCCGAGGTGTCGGCGGAGGTTCTTGCTGAACGTAAGGGGCTCGGAATCCGCGAGGGGCTCGCCGTGGTTCGTGCCTCGCGCATGCTGATTGCGATCACCGTTGGGCCGGCGATCGTGATGCTGGGCGTTGGCGCGATCAACGTGCTCTTCGTCCCATTCGTCTACAAGGAGCTCCAGGCACCTCTCGCGCTTGCGGGCGCGATTGAGGGGTCAATGCTCATCTCCATGTTGATCGGCTCGGCACTCGCCCCCGCACTCGTCGCCAAGATCACGGCGGAGCGGGCGCTCTGGGGGGCACTCATTGCCTGCGGTGCACTGTTGCTTCTGTGGGGTGGGGTCACGGAACTCTGGCAGTTCGTCGCGCTCTTCTTCGCGCTCGGATTCGCCCAGTCACCGATTAACATCGTCGCCTCGACCATCTTCATGAACAACACCACTGATGCGGTTCGTGGTCGCGTCGGAGCCGTTCTCAGTGGTGTTACCGAAGGGGCGAGCCTCCTCTCTATGGCGGGAGCCGGTGCGGCCGCTGCGCTCATAGGCATGCGTGGAACCTTTGTGGCTGCCGGCGTGCTCTGTTTGGTGGGCGGTGTTGTGACGGCGCTGCTTGTTACCGGCGCGGTTAACGCGCGTACAAAATCAACCGGGACAGCTACGCGCTAAACGAAACCTCTGCGGTCGGTAGCACCGCCGCCGTTCGCCCGGGCGCCGACTGAAAGCCCCAATACATGTTGGTGTGCTTGATGATCACGTCAGGAGGCGGCGCCAACTACGCCGACCTGCACGTCAATGATCAGGAGCGCGGTTGTGGTTCGGTCGCGAACGGTTACCACAGGGAGCTCTAGGCCTTTGGTTTTGTGAGCGGGGGAAGTTTGGTGTGCGCCAACAGCTTTGCGTGGGCAGGTGGAATTCCGAGCAGCCCCAATGCAAGTTCAATGTCGTTATCGGCTTGCGTTGGGCTTGCCTTGCGAAACTGCGTGATGAGTGCGCCAAAGAGGCAGGCGGTAAACGCGTCGATGCGCCCCTGCAAGCGATCGGTTGCGATCAAGTGCTTATCGGCAAGCGCCTGAATGTGATCCCTGATGGATTTCGTGAAGAGCGGTAGCTGTTCGGCAATTGGGCCAAGCGAGTAGGCGGTCATTCGTCCGTAGTTCGGATGCGTCTGCCCGGCACGCAGGAAGAGCCGCGTCGAGACGCTGAGCTTCTCTAGATCACCTGGCACAGGGGCGACCGCTGCGACCATCCACTGCTCCCAGTCGTTCTGTGCAAACACGAGTGCCGCCGTGAAGAGAGCCTCGCGGTCGGTGAAGTGCTGATACAGGGTGCTCGTTGCCACTCCAGCGTGGGCGGCCACCTGCTCGACCGTGGCGCTGGGGCCAACCTGCGCCATCAGCTCAACGGTGGAGGCGAGGATGTGGGCTCGACTGCGGGCAAACGCGGCGTGCTTCCGCCCCTGCTCGGGGGGGCGCTTCCGGGCTGTTTTGGAACGGGTACGTGCTGTAGCCATGGCTGCAAGTGTACGCATACAGGCGAAAGAGCATTGACATGTGCCGAATACGCGCATAATCTTCCGATATTCGGTACCCAGCCTGCCGTACCAACTGGAGGTCCTATGTACGCCCGTCGCCCGCTGATCGCAGCTATTGCCCTACTCCTCGCCTTCGCTATTCCGGCCCGCGCTGTGGCGGCGATCCCAGAGATCACCGTGATCGATATCTATCCGGACGAAGACGAAAGCTCCTACGCGCTCGATAAGAGCGTTAACGGTCAGGCGGCGGTCGGGGACCGGATCTTCTTCTCGGCCGATAGCGCCTCAGGCAGCAGCCAACTATGGGTGAGCGATGGAACCACTGCGGGCACAAATCTTGTAAAAACGATCCATCCGTCTGGTGACGACGACGTTTCCTACATTGTCCCTTTTGGTGATGGGGTCATGTTCCGTGCCAACGACGAGGTACACGGGCTCGAGCTGTGGATCAGCGATGGCACTGAGAGCGGTACGCACTTGGTGAAAGACATCAACCCAGTGGTGGACACGGACGAAAGCGACGGTCGAACCTTGATGTCTGACCCCATCGGCCTCTACAACTGGAACGGTGTGGTCTATTTCATGGCAGATGATGGCGTCAACGGAAAAGAGTTGTGGAAGAGCGACGGAACGGCGAGCGGCACCGTGTTGGTAAAGAATATTGCCGATACCGATGCACCTTCCTATCCAGCCGATTTTGTGGCACTGGGATCACGACTACTGTTTACCGCACAAAATGACACCTACGGTAATGAACTCTGGTTGACCGATGGAACCACAGCGGGCACGCAGCTCGTCAAAGACATCAATCCAACTGGCGATTCCTATCCATACCAGATTGTGAAATCCGGGAACGCCATATTCTTTAGTGCAGAAACTGGCGATTACGGCGACGAACTTTGGAAGTCAGACGGCACAGTGAGCGGCACAGTTCTCGTTGCCGATCTCGTGGTGGGCTCAGGAGACAGCTACATCAGCGGGGGCTCGCTCACTGCGTTCAATGGGGGCGTCGTGTTCCGGCGTCTCGATTTTGGGGGCACGACCGGTTCGGAACTCTGGAAGAGTGACGGAACTGCTGCGGGCACCATGATTGTGAAAGACATCAATCCTGGGGCTGGCCATTCAGTACCATCGAGTCTTTCGGTCATGGGAGATTACGTGTACTTCAGTGCGAACGACGGCACCGTCGGAACAGAGCTTTGGCGCAGCGACGGAACCGCGGCTGGCACGGAGTTGGTGAAAGATATCTATGAAGGTGGAGCCAGTGATAATGGCGCGTCACCAATTAACAACAGCGGCATTGTGGGCAATGGCGTGCATGCCTACTTCTTCGCACAAGCCCCAGATGGCGTTGGCGGCACCGCTCAGGAGATCTGGCGCACCGACGGAACCACAGCAGGTACCGTACAGATTGGTGTAGCTGGGCTGAATTCCCAAAGCTTCTGTGACAGCTGCAACAAGCCTGGAATTTTGATTGCCGGGAACCGCGTCTTCTTCCGTACCTGGACAGAGGCGGCGCAGAACGAACTCGGTGCGTTTGTGGACGGTGCTCTCCCAAGCACGAATCGTGACGGTGGAATCGGGGCACAGCTGCTGGTACTTGCTGCGGGGCTGACCGCTGCGGCGAGCCTTGCGGTTCGACTTCGGGAGCGACGCGCGAACTAGCGCAGCGCTGCCGGTTTTTTAGAGGGCGTCGTTAAAGGTCCACACGTCGAGCGCGTCAAGGTCGAGGCTGCTGTTGCCGTTCGCGGCGAGGGCACCGGCGATCTGGGCGCGGTGCTCGGTGGCGTGGTGCACGGCCTGGTTCACCAACACCCAGCGCGGTACCGAGAGCTCTTCGCCGCTGAATGAGATCCAGGTGAGGATCTCGTCGCCTGGCAGTTGCGCTCCAGCGCGGAGCTTGGCATCGGCAACCACGAGGGCGGCGGCGAGGGCCTGAAGGTCGGCGGCAGTTGTTGGGAGTTCACGCTTCTCGGCGCGCGGCTCACCGTGGAGGCGCTGCGCGTAGTTCTCGGCGGCGGTCGTGAGGTGGTGGGCGATGGCGCCCACACTCCACTCCGAACCGGGCGAGGTGTAGGCGTAGGCAGCCTCAGGCAGGGTGGTGAGCACTGAACACATTTCGGCGTTGGCCCACGCCATGTGCGCGAGTTGCTGGTCAAGGGTGGCGTTCACATCCATACGAATCCGATCCTACTTGATGCTAGGCTCCCGCAATGCCAACCGAAAAGATTTCAGCGCGCGACGCCATTTTGCAGGCGACCATTGCCGAGCTGACGACCGCTGGCGCCGAGACGTTCACCCCCCTCACGGTATGCAAGCAACTCGGCATTAAGCCAAATCTCGTCAACTACCACTTCAAATCTCGTGAGGGGTTGATTCGAGAGGCGGCGGTTACCTCGTACGAGGAGTACGGTCGCGGCTTTGTGAAAGCGTGGGAGCAGTTCGGCCACTCGCCGCGCGAGCACTTTGCCGCTGCGCTCCGGCACCAGATCGACTGGACGGTCTCCCATAGTTCGATCATGCACCTCGTCACCAACGGAAAAGTCGAAGATTTCACGAGCGAGCAGCGCGATCGTATTGCAAGGTCGCTGATGCAGAACGTGTCGCTCTTGACCACTGCTGTTGGTGGCGTGGTTGACGGGGCCGGCTGGGATCACGTCGCAACCCCTGCCGATGTTGCGCGACGCCCAGAGCTTGGGTACGCCGCCGGTGCCGTCTCTTGGATGGTGAGCGGTCACGCCATTTGGAAGGCGGGTCCACTGCTGCATGTGGCAAAAGCGATTCCGGAGGCAGAAACGATCAACAACGTTGACCAGCAAGTACTAGCGATGGCATTTGCAATCATTCGCTACTTTGGCGACAAGAGCGAGGGCTCCAAGCGTTAGCGGTTCGCTCGCCGAACCCTCCGCACCGCAAGGAGCACACCGGAAACCGCGGCAGCACCAATTGATGCCAGTAACACCCCGAGTTTTGCGGCGCTCAGAGACTCCTCGGTTGTAAACGCAAGTTCGCTAATCAGGAGCGACACGGTGAATCCGATTCCGGCGAGTGCGCCAATGATGGCGATGTCGATCCACTGCACTCCCGCTGCGAGCCTCGCCCCCAGCGCCGTAGCCAAACGTGCCGCAAGGAGAATCCCGACCGGCTTACCGACAACGAGTCCAACCAGCACGCCCAGCAGAATCGGCGAGTTGAGTACGACGCCAAGGTCAATCGAACGAAGGTCAACCGCCGCGGCGAAGAGGGCGAAGAGCGGCACGGCGATCCCCGCGCTGATTGGATGGAAACGTGCGGTCGCTCGGTCAACTGGCGCGTCGGTCTCGCCAGGATTTTTCTTGACGCGCATGAGTAGGCCCAGCGCGACGCCGGCGATCGTTGCATGAATACCTGCCTCATGTACCGCATACCAAACGGCGAGCGCGAGAGGCACATAGATGAGCGGTGAAGTGATGCGCTGACGCTGAGCTAGCGCAAACAGCGCCAAGAGGAGCGCCGCGACTGCGATCCACTCAACGCTGAGGCCGGCCGAATAGAAGAGGGCAATCACCAGGATCGCACCGAGATCGTCAACGATGGCCAGTGTGAGCAGGAAGGTACGCACGCCTGAAGGGAGTCCGCGACCGAGCACCGCCAGCACCGCGAGAGCGAAGGCAATGTCCGTCGCCATAGGAATCCCCCAGCCGCTTACGGCATCAGCGGAGCCACTACGGTTAATGGCGAAATAGAGAAGCGCTGGAACCACCATTCCGCCAAGTGCGGCAGCAACGGGGAGCGCCGCCTGGCGCGGCTTTGAGAGTGTGCCAACGACCAGTTCGTGCTTGAGCTCACAGCCAATGACAAAGAAGAAGATGGCGAGAAGGGCGTCTGCAGTCCACTGTTGAATCGTTAGATTCAAATGGAGCGCGTCGATCCCGATCTTGGTTGTAGCGAGCGCATGGAACGCGTCAGAGATCGGACCATTCGCGAGGAGCAGCCCAATGATCGCAGCGCCAATCAGCAGCGCACCACCGGTGGTCTCGCTCTGCAGAAATGCTCGAAGTCGCTGTTGGTTTGTCATCGTCGTATCGTATCGCGCGCGAGGTACCTTGCGTAAAGCCATATACTTCTCGCAACAGAGCCGTTCGTGCTCTCATTGAGGGAGGTTTCATGGCAACCAGGCGCAAGGCACCAGCAAAGCGAGCGGCAACCGTTGAGCTCTCACTGGTCTATCCGAAGACCTCTTCGCGACTGCTGAATGGCCTCTTCTTGAAGTGGCTGTTGGTGATCCCGCACCTCATTGTGTTGAGCCTCTTCGCCGTGTTGGTCGCGTTCGCGATGTTCTTCGCCTGGGTGGGGATTTGGATCAACGGCCGCTACCCACGCCGCCTCTGGGAGATCAACGCCTCGTACCTGCGCTACACCGTCAGCGTGAACGCTTATCTGGTGCAGCTCACCGACGAGTACCCGGCCTACCCAGCGAACCCACTCGCAACACCGAAAAAGCGACGGGGCTAACGCGCAGCCACAACGCCCCCTCACCTTTTGGCAAGCCCCCGCTCGGGGATCGCTTTGAGGGCGGGTGAGGGGGTCAGGACGCACGGTCTCGCCAATTAGAAAACTTTTCAGTAATATCTGGGCATCATGACTGGATGGGACTGGACAGGGGTTTTCGGGGGGCTGATTAGCTTCGTTGTGGTGCTGTATGTGCAGCGGACACAGCGTATTCGTCAGTCCCGTGGAACGACGGTGAGCATGATTGCGTTCGCTGGCCTGGTCGCATATGTCTGGGCCCCCATCGGTTTCCCAAACTCTGACTGGTCACGGGCACCGCTCGGGAGCGATGTGATCCGTCTCATTCCATTCGTGAACTTTGATCCTGCGCTCTTGCAGACCCAGTGGCTGCTTGTGCAGGTGGGCATGGGCGCGGCAACCTTCCTGCTCGCCACCCTCGCCCTCTATGGAGACGCTCGACGGGCGGCCTTCGCCGTCATCGGCATCATGGCCGTTGGCCTCGAGATCAGCCAGGCGCTCTCGAACTACTTCTCGAACCTCGTACCGCCCTACCGGGTTGACATCCACGACGTCTTGGCGCGAGCCACCGGTGCGCTCGCCGCGTACCTCTTGCTCAAGCTCATTGGGGCCGTCTGGCGCGTCTCCGTCCGGCCCTCGTTTGCCAAGAGCGGCATTGTCGGCTTCATTGATGGAGTGACGCGCCGCATCTAGCGGCGACCCACTCGCTGAGCGGTCGACTGCAAGACGTTGCAGTAACTGACTGGGCGGGCAGGCGATACACTGCCCACATGACCGCAGCCGATCTCATTGCCCAAGCCGCTGGCGAGCCGAGCATCTGTCGATGCCCGTCGCTCTCCTTCGAGCCGTCCTGCGCGCGCTGAGGCGATCGCAACCAGGGACCAAACGGCAGAGGGGGCGGCGGATGTAGTCCACAACCCACCATGTAGCTGGAGGTACCCGACATGACCGTTCATAACCCAGGAATCTTTTCTGACAACGCCATCACGATTGGTCGCACCCCGCTCGTGCGCTTGAACCGCGTCACCGACGGCGCCGCCGCAACGGTGCTCGCCAAGATTGAGGGGCGCAACCCTGCCTACTCCGTAAAGTGCCGACTCGGCACCGCCATGGTGCTTGACGCCGAGAAGCGCGGCGTACTGAAGCCAGGCGTTGAGATTGTTGAGCCAACGAGCGGCAACACCGGCATCGCCTTGGCGATGGTTGGCGCAGCGCGCGGCTACAAGGTCACCCTCACCATGCCCGACACCGTCAGCATTGAGCGACGCAAGTTGATCGTTGCCTACGGCGCAACCCTCGTCTTGACCGAAGGCGCGAAGGGGATGCCAGGCGCGATCGCCAAGGCCGAAGAGATCGCCGCGTCGGATCCTGCACGCTATGTGCTGTTGCAGCAGTTCAAGAATCCAGCGGGCCCTGCAATCCACGAATCAACCACCGGCCCAGAGATCTGGGATGACACCGAAGGCAACGTCGACATCTTCGTTGCAGGGAGCGGCACCGGCGGCACCATCACTGGCGTCGCTCGCTATTTGAAGAAGGGTCGCGGCAAGGCGGTGCAGATCGTTGCCGTTGAGCCCGCCACCAGTCCAGTGATTGCGCAGCGCATGGCGGGTCAGCCGAATCAGCCTGCGCCACACAAGATTCAGGGAATCGGGCCGGGCTTTGTTCCAGACATTCTCGACATCTCACTCATTGACCAGGTTGAGTCAGTAACGAACGAAGAGGCGATCGCCATGGCGCGTCGCATTGCGCGCGAAGAGGGGATCCTCGTTGGTATCTCGTGCGGTGCTGCCGCACACGTTGCGTTGAAGTTGGCGCACCTGCCCGAGAACGCAGGGAAGACGATTGTCGTCGTGCTTCCAGACTCGGGCGAGCGCTACTTGAGCACTGCGCTCTACGAGGGACTCTTCGATGCGAGCGGCATCGCCCTGTGAGTTCTGATTCAGCCGGAATTAGTCGTGCGCTGACCGCTGCCGATGCCGCCCTTGCGGGTGGTGCGGTGGCGGCGGGCGACCGACCATCGCGTGGCGAGATCACCCGCGTGCTGGCCGAACTTCGTGCAGCACTCTTTCCGCGCGAGCTCGGTGTTGCCGCCGATGGCGAGGCGGCAGTGGCGACGCACCTTACGTCGGCACTTGCAGGGCTGCGCGAGCAGATTCGACGTTGCGCGGTGCTGTTTGCTGCAGAGCGGCCAGGCGAGGGGCTCGCCCCTGATCAGGTCGATCGCGTCACAGACGCCTTTGCCGCAGAGCTGCCCGCAATCCGCACGCTCATTGAAGGGGATATTGCCGCGGCGTTTGCCGGTGATCCGGCGGCGCGTAGCCGTTCAGAGATCCTGCACGGGTACCCAGGCGTACGCGCGATGATCGATCACCGCATGGCGCATCTGCTCTACACACTTGAGGTGCCACTCTTGCC
>CAJABS010000114.1 GCA_903938075.1 uncultured Chloroflexota bacterium
AAGCCTCACTACAAGACTCATGCTTCAGCGGCGGCGCCGCAAGCAAGCCAAGAGCACCATCAACGGTGGACCCGGCCAACCCGGGCAGAAGCAGCGAAACGACGAGCGCGTTAGACTCATCATCACTCTCCACCACCGATGGATCGGGCGGAAACGGCGTCGCTAACACGACGACCATGGTTCCGCCAATCGTTCAAGGCGACTGCGAATCCGACGCGTCTATGTCACAGACGATAACGGAGGTCACGCCAGATGTCACCTCGACAGGCGTTCAAGGCGCAGTTCGCCACGCAAACGATGACAAAGACGCCAAGCGTCCGCCTACACGTCTCACCAGCGCGCATACGGCGGCGGCCATTCGTTTAGGAATGCAGAGCGCGGGCTTGACTTGGATCCAACAGGCTAACGCGGCAGATGCCGCAACCAGTCACGCACCCCCGCCGCCCACCGGAGCCAGGGCACCACCATGCGAAGAGCCCGGGCGCGCCTTAATCGACGTTCCAATGATCGGGGAACCACCACGATACGAGCGTGAGGTCGTCCTCCCAGTGCCCGATGGATTCATCTGGCCCGAATTCCCCTTCATCGCCTTTTATGAGCACTCGGGCGAAGAGCGAGAGGCCAACGCGCGCATCTTAGATGGCGCACCGACCTGCTCAGTGGCCGACAGACGCTCCATCCTGCCGCCGTCTGAACACTCATGGCACTTCATTGGACCAGTTCAAGACTTTCTTCGCGCGTACCCTCACCCGGTGCGCCGACAGTCTAATCACGTCCCTTGCGGCGCGGCTAACTGGGCGAGCTGGCACACGTGGCACAAGAAGATCCTGGATGGATCGATGCTCCGCTCGGCGGAGGAATTCCTATGGATCAATTGCATTGGGGATCGGAGCCTGGGAGAGCAGCCGCCTACGGCGCACCAGCACACCATCGGGCCGCCCACATACACGGTCAACGGCCACGACTTTGGCGCTCCGTCGAAGACGTACTGCAAATGGGCAAGGAACCTACCCCCGGTGACGCCCTCAGCTACTCTACCTTACGAGCAGCGCTGGAGCGAGCTCATGGTCACCGGATCAGCCGAGACCAAGATGGTTCTACGGTCATACACGCCGCGCAATCTCGCCTCTGAGGAGGCTCGAATCCACGCGGCGGTCTCGGGCGGTGACACCTCAGAATTCGGACGTCCTGCGGCGCAACCGTGTAACGGATACCCCATCTGGAGGCGACAGTTGCTTCACAACTTCGGACTCTTTGCCGCCCACTACGCGCCCACGATGTCCACCGCGTGGCTACATCAGACGGCGCGAGACGCGGCATTAATCATGGTCCCGATCGCGCACCACCCGAGCGTGGGCGCATGCGCTATGATTAACCTGCGAGAGCCGCAAGTGCTCTTCGGCGCAGCACTAGACGCGCGACGCACAGGCGCGGACCAAGGCGCGGAGGTCGCCGCCTTCATCTCCCGCGGTCTCGAGACCGTGTATGCGGCGCCAGTTAAGTGCTTCGGTCACCCCGACTCGGTCGTCATGGTCCCCTGGGACACACCGCCCGCGCACGTTCTCACGTCGCCCTCACAGCGGACCGAGGCTGCCGCAGCCGGACTGAGCGCAGCTTGGTGCACATTAGCTGCGCTTCACAATCATATCGCGTACATACCCGTCGGCGCGGCCTTCCTGCGCGTCGCTGCCCTGACCACCACTGGCGCGCACGGCGCTCAAGTCGCAGGCACGTGGACGGCCCCCCGACCCATGGTACGCATGCGCACCGCGCACGCCCTCACTACGCTCGAAGCCCCCCCCGCCCCGGCGCTTGGGCTCGAGCAGCAGCGGGAAATGTTCTTCGCCCAGGAGGCAGAACGAGGAGACGAGCTTCGCGCGCTTCTCGTGGCGGCGGATCACGGCAGCGGCGAACTCATAGCGATGGCCAACCGAGTGCGGACAGCAGCGGACTTCCAAAGCGAAATCCCCTTCCCGATCTACGGTCTCCCCGATTTCTCGAGTACCTCACACTGCGCTTGCTGCCGTTCGTGGAACGTCCGCTCGACCTCCACACCAGTTGGCTAGCGCGCCTTCCGCCACAGCAAGTACCTCCGGGCTTCAAGCCTCGACCATGGAAAGGTATACTACGGAGATGGGCCAGACGAGCCTGCTCTAAGGCCCTCAACCAGACCGCGGATCGCGACTTCGAATGCTATAATACTGGTACCTCGACGCGCAGGCGGCCCGAATACATCTGCATCGGCCCCGGCGGTGGCATGGAAATTGCACACCTCGACGGCATCGGGTCATACAACGCCTTATCGATCGTCTGGGAGCTTGAC
>CAJABS010000115.1 GCA_903938075.1 uncultured Chloroflexota bacterium
ATCCCGACCTTGCGATCGCTGAGGCGCTGCTCTCAGGGCGTGAGCCGATGGGGGTGCGAACCGCTGTGGTGGATCTGGAGAAGAACGAGTCGCTCGACTCTTAAGGACGTAGAGCTCAGGCCAGCGGGGGGATCGCCGCTATCCTACCCCTATGCAGCATCACGTCCGCCCTTCAGGCCCAACGCTCATTGCTGCCGCGCTCAGCGAGGAGCGCGCCGCCCTTGAGGCGCTCGCCACCGATTTGGTTCCGCACGCACTTCCCGGACTTGCAGAGGGTGCACTACTCACCGGTCACATTGACGGGCACCCAGTCGCTCTGCTGCGCTGCGGCGTTGGCAAGGTGGCCTCGGTTGTTGCCGTTACCGCCGCCTTGGCAGTTGAGCCCCGCTGCGTGATCTCGGTCGGCTCTGCCGGCGCGCTGCACGCGGGGTATCGCGTCGGTGACGTCCTGCTCGCCGATGGCGTCTTGCAGCACGACTTCGCCGCGGCAGAGTCGGATGGCTTTCACCTCTTCGGCTACGGCGCGGATATCCCATCGAAGGGCGACCCACTCCTCGTTGCCGACCCCGAGCTCGTCACCGCGGCGTTCGGCGCCGCCACACCGACAACGACACGCCTTGGAATCAACCTCCGTCGCGGCCGTATCGCCACCGGTGACTGGTTTGTCGCAGATCAGAAGGTTCGCGACGCGATTGCCGCGCGCAGCTCAGCCGACCTCGTTGAGATGGAGGGGGCGGCCATTGCCTATGCGGCACGCACGCATGGCATTCCTTGGCTGGTGATTCGTAGCGTGAGCGATTCAGGTGATGGCGAGGCCGACCTCAGCTTCTGGGAGTATCTCGCGCTCGCCTCGAAGAACGCCGCCGAGATCGTGCGCGCCATCCTGCCAGCGCTGGAGCGCCGCTAGTCGCGCTTCGTCCCCATCCTCATCTGCTGCGCGCGCGGCGCTGCCTCACCGAAGAGCCGGGCGGCAAGTGCATCCACTGCAACAGGATCCCCTGTCGTGAAGATCTGGTGCACAGGGGCTACGGGCGCTGACGTGGGCGCAGTGTGCCCAAGATGGCCGGGGTCGGCCGCCGTTCCGCGGCTCGATCCAGGCGCTTCGAGTCCGTTCACCGAGATGATCTCCTGCAGGAAGCTCGCCGTTGCTGCAGCCGAATCAACCACAGCAATCGGGGCACCGAGCGCCGCATCAATCACGCCGCGAATCAGGGGGAAGTGCGTGCAGCCAAGTAGGAGGGTATCGATGCGTTGGCTCGGCTCTCCAGCGAGAAATGGATCAATCGCTGCGTGGATGGCATCGCTCATCTCTTGCGTGTTCGTGAGGCCTGATTCAATGAGTGGAACGAGCTCGGAGGCGGCCCGCTCAATCACCAGCGTGCCAGGGTTCTCGTCTTTGATCGCGGCAAAGTAGGCGCGTGATCGAACAGTTGCAACCGTTGCCAACACGCCGACCCGACCGGTGCGCGTCGCGAGCGCGGCCGCCGCCGCCCCTGGTCGGATCACACCGATGATCGGCGTTGCGGGATGCCGCTCGCGAAGATGCTCGAGGGCAACCGCTGTTGCGGTGTTACAGGCAATGATGATCACCTTGACGCCGCGTGCCACGAGATCATCGCTGAGCTCTTCGGCAAAGGTGCGCACCTCGGCATCGCTCCGGGTGCCGTATGGGTGACGGGCGCTATCGCCGATGTAGATGGTCGATTCACCTGGGAGACGCGCCTGCACCTCGCGCAGAACGGTGAGTCCGCCGATCCCTGAATCGAAGAGCCCAATAGGGCGTGGGTCACTCATGCGCTGACCGTAGCAGCCAACGCAGACGATCGTCAGCGCCGACTTTTGTCACTCGCAGGCCAGCGGTGTCGGTGAGAGCGCGCACCTCATCCGGCTGCCAGGCACGAATCGCGAACGGTGCTCGGTCCGGATAGAACGCCACTAGGCGGCCATCGCCCCCCACCACCCGATGCCGAATCTCCAGTAGGACGGTGTTTGTACGCGCCTGTGCATCGGGCGTGATTCGACTTTCGCGGCGAATCGTGCCGTGATCGACATCAGCACGCTCCAGATCAATCCCCCACTCCCCCTCAACCTCATCCGTGAACAGCTGCGGATCCATCAGTGTGGCGTCGATCCCCACCTGCCCACCGGGTCCGCAGTGCAGCGCTGCGGTGCGCAACAACGCCTCCAGGTCGTCGGGCACGG
>CAJABS010000116.1 GCA_903938075.1 uncultured Chloroflexota bacterium
GGCAATAGAGGAGACGCCCGTAAAGTCTGTTTGCGGATCAGTCTTCCGTAAGACCTCTTGTGCATAAGCCACGGTGTCTGAATAATCACCGCGTCCCGCCTGCGAAACGTTGTACGAAGCTGACGACTTGTCCATACGAATCCAGCCAGGGACTTTCACGAATTCAACGTTCAACTTGCCGTATGACATCTCCTTGTAATCGGCAATTACCTTGGCAGAGATACGGTCAAAATATGAGTCGGAGCTCCCCTGCTTTGGTGCATTTGAGAAGTCTACGAAGATGATTGCAATACGGACCTTTCCAGTGGTTGCCGATGAGGCAGATTCGGTGATTGGGAAACCGCTAGGGAAGTCCAAGCCTTTGCCGTTGGCAATCTTGCAGGCCTCAATCGGTAGGCGACCAGCGATAGGTGGGGTTGGCGGTGCGGTTGGGGTGGGCGTAGGCGATGGCGTCGGCGTTGGTGTGACTGATCCATCGGTGGGCGTCGGGGTCGGTGACTCGATCGCGACCCCCGGCTCGCCAGGGACACGAATGAAGCCGGCCCGGTGAGCGCCTCCGACAAGTCCAACAAACAATACGCAGGCAGTGATGAGGGCGAGGAACCGGGTGAGGCCTGAGCCTGGGCGTGGGAGATTGCGAGGCGAGGGTCCCGAGGTTGCTGGGGGTAGGTCTTCTCCGTCGAACCAAGCTTCGAATCGATCACGTGGCGGCATTGGGATCCTTTCTGATGAAACCTCATCTTGCCTTGTGCGAGGCGTCGCTGCAATGTGGGTTCCCTTGGGTTGAGCTGCACCCCTCCGCTACCCTTACCCCATGGCAGAGCAGACGGGTTGGCAGGGCGAACGGCTCACGATCGGGCTCCTTGGTGGGGGCACGGTCGGGGCGGCAGTTGCGCGCGGGCTGGCGAGCCGAGCTGAAGAGTGGGGGATCGGCATCGCGGGGATCGCGGTGCGCGACCTGGCCAAGGCGCAGGCCGCTGGGCTCGATCGCATTGCACCACTAACTACCGACCCTGCGGCGCTTGCCGCCTCTGATGATGTTGATGTTGTCGTTGAGCTCATGGGCGGGCTTGACCCAGCCATGCCGATCGTTGAGGCCGCGCTCAAGGCGGGCCGTCCGGTCGTTACTGCGAACAAGCTGCTGCTGGCAACCTTCGGTGCGCGACTCGAATCGTTGGCGCGATCAACCGATACGGCGCTGCGCTTTGAGTCGGCGGTGGCTGCCGGTGTGCCAGTGATTGGTGTGTTGGCTCGGGACATGTCGGCGAATGAGATCACCTCAATTCGCGGCATCATCAATGGCACCACCAACTACATCCTCACCAAGATGGAGAGCGAGGGCTGGTCGTACGACCAGGCGCTCGCCGAGGCACAGAAGATCGGCTACGCCGAGGCGAACCCAAAGAGCGACGTCGAGGGCGAAGATGCCGCAGCAAAGCTTGTGGTGTTGGCGCGACTCGCTGCGGGCGCATGGCCAGCACTCTCGCACGTGCAGTTCGACGATGCCCCTGGTATTACCGGCGTCACTGCTGCGGCGATTGCCGATGCGGCAACGCGCGGTGCGCGACTGCGCATGATTGCGGAGTGGCGGAACGGTGGCGACGATGCGTCAAAGGATTCGCTATCGGTGCGCGTCACCGAAGTGCCGGCTGACTCGCGACTCGGTACCACCGTTGGTGGAGGGAATCTGATTGTGATCTCGGGTGATCTGATTGGTGATCTCACCATGGCGGGCGCGGGTGCTGGCCCAGGGTCGACCGCTTCGGGTGTGTTGAACGATCTGTTGGCGATTGCGCGCGGTGAGGGTTCGTCGTGGGGCGATCTCCCTGCGGCGATCGCGGCACCAGCGCCGGCATGGATCAAGGCAGCAAAGCGCGGTGCAAAGTGAGCGCGCCGCTGCGCATTACGTATCCCACCGGTTGGCTGCTTGCCGTGGCGAACACCGATGCCACTGCCGAGCGCGGCCGAAAGCACGCCGAGGCCACGGGTGTTGCCGATGTGCTGCTGCTCGATGTTGCAGGGCCAAGTGTTGCCACCCTGGCGAAGCCGGGCCTATTCGGTCGCTTCATGAACCTGCTCCGCCACTTGAGCACCGACCAGGCGGCCGACTTGATTGTGTATGAAGGGGCGCGTGTGGCTGGGCGCACCGTGCTCGCCGTGCGTGGCTTGAGCGAAGCACAGCGTCGTGAGCTCGCTACCGCTTGGAAGAGCGAGGGGCTGCACTTCATTAACTACTTCGGCGGCGTCACCAGCGAAGACTGGGGAATCTGGCAGGGGCCGGTCCTGCCGGAACTACCGAGCTGGGTGTGGCGATGAGCGGCTCATTTGGCGCACGCCCAGTGCTGCTGGAGCGCTTCCGCGACCTGCTCCCCGTTACGAGTGCTACCCCGCTGCTGACGCTTGGTGAGGGCGCAACCCCTCTAGTACGAGTGCCGCGCCTCGGTGCGGACATTGGTGCGTCAGACCTCTGGTTGAAGGTTGAGGGGGCGAATCCGACCGGATCGTTCAAGGATCGCGGCATGGTCGTGGCGGTTGCCAAGGCGGCAGAGTCTGGCGCGCGCGCCATTGTGTGTGCAAGTACCGGCAACACCTCGGCATCGGCCGCTGCGTACGCCGCCGCCGCGGGGCTCGAAGCGATCGTACTGTTGCCCGCGGGCAAGATCGCCGCGGGGAAGTTGCTGCAGGCGTTTGCCGCTGGCGCGAAAGTCATCTCTATTGATGGCAACTTTGATGACGCGCTCGAGATCGTTCGCGAGCTCGGCACCGGGGGTGGTGGGGTAGAGATCGTGAACTCGATCAATCCGCATCGCATTGCTGGCCAGGCTACGGCGGCGCACGAGATCATTGCCGATCTTGGCGACGCCCCCGATGTGTTGGCGCTCCCCGTTGGCAACGCCGGCAACATCAGCGCCTACTGGCGCGGCTTCACTGACGCGGTGCGCATTGGCAGCACCAAGCGACGACCGCGCATGGCCGGCTTCCAGGCCGCCGGTGCCGCGCCATTTGTCTCTGGTGCGCCGATTGCGAACCCTGAGACCGTCGCCACCGCTATTCGCATCGGCAAGCCCGCGTCGTGGGATCTGGCGATTGCCGCGCGCGACGAGTCGGGTGGCTTCATTCGGGCTGTCACTGACGACGAGATTCTGCGCGCGCAGGCCGACATCATTCAACTGGGTGGCATCTTCGTAGAGCCAGCCTGCGCCGCGCCGATTGCCGGCCTGCGCAACGCCATCGCCGACGGTTCTATTGACGGGTCGCAACGCATCGTTGCGGTGATGACGGGCTTCGGCCTGAAAGACCCCGACACCGCGTCGCGCCTTATTGGTGAGATTCGGCAGTCAGATGCAACGGTCGCCGGCGTTCGCCGTGCGCTCGGTTGGTAGCGAGTAGCGAAGGAGGCGTCATGAAGGCAGAGGCTCTGGTCGGTCGTTCCGTCACCGTAGCGGTGCCCGCCACCGTGGCGAACCTTGGCGCCGGCTACGACGTGCTCGGCCTCGCCCTCGAGATGACCAACGAACTCACCGTGCAGGTCACGGGCATTGCCGCCTCAGGGAAAGGCACGGTTACCTACGGCGCTTCGGGCGAGGGCGCAGAGGAGCTGGCGCCCAACCGCACGAACATGGCGCTCGACGCGGTGTACCGCGGCCTCTCGATTGCGGGCGTCACCGGCGCCGATGCGCTCGACCTTGCCGTCACTGCGGTCAATACGATTCCCCTCTCGCGTGGCTTGGGCTCATCAGCCGCGGCCATTGTGGGCGGGTTGTTTGCTGGTGCTGCGCTTGCGGGTACGCAGGCGGGCGCCTCGGGGGCGAGCGGCGCCTGCTTCGAGTCATTTAGCGATCCGCTCACCGACAAGCTGTTTGCCGCCGCCGATGAGATTGAGGGGCACCCAGATAACGTTGCCGCCGCCATCTTTGGCGGCTGTGTCGCGAGTGGTCGCGCCAACGGTGTGCTCACCGCGCGCATCATTCATGTGCCGCACGACGCAATCCCCGTGGTGCTGATCCCCGACGTGCGTTTCGAGACGAGCGTCATGCGCGCCGTGTTGCCGAAGATCGTTCCGATTGACGACGCGGTGCACAACGCCTCGCGACTCGCCCTCGGCATCACCGCCCTCGAGGCGGGCGAAGTCTCGGGCTTTGCGATCCTCTCCGACGATCGCGTGCACCAGCCGTATCGCATCAAGCGCTACGCCGCGCTGCCGCAGCTCTTCGCCGCGGCGCTGAACGCGGGTGCAACGAGCGCCTGCCTCGCGGGCTCCGGCTCTTCGGTATTGGCGATCGTCGACGACGAGCGCGGCGACGACGGGATCGCCGCCGTGATTGCGGCGCTTGATGCTGCAGCTGCGACAGCGGGCGTGGGCGGACACGCTGAACAGATTGAGGTCGACCAAGAGGGGGTACGCATCCTTCGTTCGGTCGGAGTGAAGTGACCGCCTCGTCGAAGCTGCTCGTTCAGAAGTACGGCGGGAGCTCGGTCGGCTCCGTTGAGCGCATTGCCGCCGTTGTGGCGCGCATCGCGCGCGATCGCGCCGCAGGTCGCGATGTTGTTGTAGTTGTTTCCGCGATGGGCGACACCACCGACGACTTGCTCGCGTTGGCGTCGTCGGTCACTGGCGGCGCACTGCCAAACGCGCGCGAGCAAGATGCGCTGCTCGCCACTGGCGAGATTCAGTCGGCCGCGTTACTGGCCATGGCCCTTATTGCGCGCGGCACCGATGCCATCTCGCTGAGTGGTGCCCAGGCGGGGATCAGCGCCGACGGCACCTACGGCAAGGGGCGCATCGCTGGCATTGAGCCGAAGCGCGTGCGCGCCGAACTCGACGCTGGTCGGGTCGTGATCGTGGCGGGATTCCAGGGGGTGAGCGAGGGCTCCGAAACGACGACCCTAGGCCGTGGCGGCTCCGACACCTCGGCGGTCGCGTTGGCGGCAGCCCTGGGGGCGGATCGCTGCCAGATCTTTACCGACGTGCGTGGCGTCTACACCGCCGACCCCCGCGCCGTGCCCGCCGCCCGCCAACTCTCGGTCGTGGGGTACGAGGAGATGCTCGAGCTCGCCAACCAGGGGGCCCAGGTCATGCAGACCCGCGCCGTGGAGCTCGGCTGGGTCAATAACGTAGCCATTGAAGTACTCAGTTCATTTGAGGAGCAGCCAGGGACAGTAATCAAGGAGGATACGCAGGTGGAGAAGCGCAATAAGGTTCGCGGCCTGGCGGCCGATACGAAGGTGGCGAAGGTGACCATGGTTGCCGTGCCCGACAAGCCCGGTATCGCGCGCTCGGTGTTCGATCCGCTCTCGGCGTCAAACATCAACGTCGACATGATCGTGCAGAACATCTCGCATGACGGCACTACCGACCTCTCGTTCACCACCTCGCGCGCAGATCTTGCCGCGGCACGCCCCGTGCTCGAAAAGATTCGCGCCGAGATTGGTGCGCGCGCACTTGAGATCGACGAGAACGTGGCAAAGGTGTCGATCGTTGGTGCCGGTATTCAGAATGCGCCAGGCTACGCCGCGCGCATGTTCGGCACACTCGCCGATGCGAAGATCAACATTCAGATGATCTCAACATCCGAGATTCGCATCACCTGCATTGTTAGCGAGTCTGACGCGCCACGCGCACTGCAGGCGTTGCACGATGCGTTTGATTTGGCAACGCCCGACGCCGTCGACACGGAGTAGTTGCTCTGACGAAGATCGCCGTTGAACGGCTCGATGCCGTTGACTCCACTAATGATGTAGCTCGTGCCCGACTTCTCGCCGGTGCCGTTGCTACCGATACGCCGCTGCTGATCCGCGCCGAGACGCAGAGCGCCGGTCGCGGCCGTCGCGGACGCACCTGGCTCGATGCACCAGGCACTGGTCTCTTGATGAGCCTTGCACTGCGCGCTGGCGCTGGTTCGCCACTTCCTGCTGACGCAGATCGCTGGTGGCGCGTTGCCGCCGAGTTCTCACTGGCGGTTGCCGACGCAATCGAAGATGCCGCGGGGATGCAGATCGGCACCGTTGGGTTGAAGTGGCCAAATGATTTGGTCGTTCGCAACATTGAGGGGGGCGTGACGCGCAGCTTTCGCAAGGTAGGCGGCGTACTGGCCGAGGCGGGTGACGCCGGGAGTGACTCTGCCTGGTTAGTTGTTGGCCTCGGGTTGAATGTGCGCGGCGATGTGTCGAAACTTGATCCGACCCTGGCGGCAACGGCGACAAGTTTGGAGATCGCCACCGGGCGACCCATTGATCGTGAGGCGCTCTTTACCGACGCCGTCGCACGACTTGAGGGGCGACTCGGTGCCCTGGCCGAGGGGCGCTTCGACGTGGCGAACTGGCGCTCCCGCCAGCTCCTTGAGGGGTGCGAGGTAGAGCTTGAGGGCGGGGCAGGGGAGGCGATCAGTGGGCGCGTCGTGGGGCACGACGGTGCCTCGGGGGCCCTGATTCTGAGCGTGGACGGCACGGAGCGTGCCATTTTGGCGGGCGAGGTGACCAAGGTCGTGCGGATCGCCATCCCGTAGCGGGTACCATCTCCATCTAAGGGAGGGGTAATGCCCAGCTTTCGGAACCCGTTCAAACGCCGCAAGGCGACCCCCGGAGCCGAGCCCGATTTGTGGGTCCGGTGCCCCGGGTGCTCGGAGCTCCTCTTCAAGAAGACCTTGGAGAAGAGCCTTCGGGTCTGCTCGGCGTGCGGCCACCACTTCCGTGTTCCTGCCCGCGAGCGCATTGCGCAGCTGGTCGACGAGGGCACCTTCGTTGAGGCCGACGCCAGCCTGATCTCGCTCGACCCGATCGTCTTCACTGACTCCAAGGGGTACCCCGAGCGGGCCGCCGCCGCCCGCGCCGCCACCGGCGAGCGCGACGCCGCCATCCGCGGCACCGCCCTGATTGGCGGCATTGAGGTCTCCCTCGTCGCCATGGACTTCTTCTTCATGGGTGGCTCGATGGGTTCCGTCGTGGGCGAGAAGGTCGCCCGCGCCGCCGAACTCGCCACTGCCCGCCGCCTCCCACTGGTGATCGTCTCGGCATCGGGCGGCGCCCGAATGCAAGAGGGGACCTACGCCCTGATGCAGCTGCCAAAGACGCTCGCCGCCATCGCGCGACTGAAGTTGAGCGGCGGCACCTTCATTAGCGTGTTGACCGACCCAACCACTGGCGGAACCATCGCCTCGTTCGGCGCCCTCGGCGACCTGAACGTTGCCGAACCGAATGCACTGATTGGCTTCAGTGGCGCGCGTGTCTCTGCCGGCACCATTGGCGACGAACTCCCGGTTGGCTTCCAGCGCAGCGAGTTCTTACTGGAGACCGGCTTCATCGATGCGATCGTGCCGCGCGGCAATCTGCGCGGTTGGCTCACGCGCGCACTCGGACTCCTGCAGCCACTCCCCGCACCAGCGGTGCCGCTCTATCGCCAGATTCCGATTCCTGGTGTGGGCCTGATTGGTGGGATGGTCACTGGTGTCGCGCAGGGTGCTGGCGCAATGATTGGTTCCGTTCTTTCGCCCGTTGCCGACGCCGCTTCGAAAGTGGCGAATCGTGCCGACCAGATTCTCGAGAACCAGCGCGACCGACACCTGGCGCCAGAGCTTGGGCCACACCTTGATGAGTCTGAGGCGTGGAGTCATGTGCAGCGCGCGCGCGAGGTAAATCGACCACGTACCGCCGAACTGCTGGAGGCGCTTGGCGCTGAATTTGTAGAACTGCGCGGCGATCGTCGCGCCGGTGATGACGGGGCAATTATTGCGGGCATTGCGCGCATTGATGGTCGTCGCATTGTGGTGGTCGGCACCCAGAAGGGGACCGACACCGAGAGCAACATTCGTCGCGGATTCGGCATGCCGCACCCCGAGGGGTATCGGAAGGCGATGCGCGCCTTTGAGCTTGCTGAGCGCCTGCACCTGCCGGTGCTCACCCTGGTGGACACCCCTGGTGCGCACCCGGGCCCTGAGTCGGAGCAGCACGGCATCGCCGAAGCGATCGCCGCCGCTATCAGCAAGATGACCGAATTGCGCACCCCGATCGTCACGGTCGTCACCGGCGAGGGCGGCTCGGGTGGCGCGCTCGCCATTGCCGCCGCCGATCGTGTCTTCGCCTTTGAGCACGCCTACTACTCGGTGATCAGCCCCGAAGGGTGCGCCGCCATCTTGTTCCGCACCTCCGATAAGGCTCCCGCCGCGGCACGCGCCCTGCGCATCACTGCACCAGAGCAGGTCGCCCTCGGCGTGGTCGACGGCATCATCGCCGAGCCAGAGACGCTCTCCGCCGAATCAACCGTCACCTTGGCCCGCGCGATGTGGGAGAAGGTTTCTGCAACGTTCGATGAGCTGGAATCTATGAGCGACTTGAACGCGCTGCTCGATGCGCGCTATGCGCGCTATCGCGCCTACGGCGCATTCGATGAAGCCGCTCCAACGAAGAAGGGCCTTGTTGGTGCGATTCGTTCCATCCTCGGCATGGATCGCGAGAAGGTGCCAGCCGGTATCAACGACGAGTGGCTCGATGAGATCGAGCGCAATAGTGCGGGGGCGTAGCTGATGCCACACAACACTGAACGACTCGGGGACCTGCTCGACTCACTGCTCCCCGTTCTGGTGGAGCGACTGCATGAGACCGGGCTCGGCGAGATTGAGATTGAGCGCGACGGCGCAATCGTGCGCGTGCGCGCCGAAGATCGTGGCGCGCCCATTGCCTCCACACCTGCGCCAGCCGCCCCGCGCGGGGGAACGCCTGCCGCTGCTGCGGCACCGAGTGTTGCCGATGATCGCCGCCACCCCGTGCGCTCGACCGCCGTTGGCTTTGTGAAGCTCGCCCCTGACATTCACGTTGGCGGCAAGGTCGCCAAGGGCTCACTGGTTGCGACCGTTGATGTGCTCGGTGTTGCCGTTGAGGTGCGCGCCGACCATGGCGGCATCGTCGCCAAGCTGCGTTGCGCTACTGGCGATCCAGTGGAGTACGGCCAGGAGCTCTTCTTGGTCGAATCCGTTGGCGAGGTGAAGGCGTGATCAAGCGCGTGTTGATTGCCAACCGTGGCGAAATTGCGCTGCGAATCTTGCGCGCCTGCCGCCAGCTCGGCATCGAGGCGGTGGTCGCCTATAGCGAGGCCGACCGCGAGTCGCGCGCCGTGCTGGTTGCCGACGAGGCGATCTGCATCGGCCCGGCCGACGCCAAGCGAAGCTACCTCTCGGCCCCCGCGGTGATCTCGGCGGCACTCGCCACCGGCTGCGATGCCATTCACCCGGGGTACGGCTTCCTCTCCGAGAACGCCGCCTTCGCCGAGGCGGCCGCAGCACACGGCATCACCTTTATTGGCCCCTCGGCCGAGGTGCTCGAGCGCTTTGAGAGCAAGGCGGCGGTACGCGCCCTGCTGGCCAAGCACGGCCTCCCCACGATTCCTGGCTCTGACGGCGTGGTCGCCGACGAGGCTGCAGCAGCAAAGGCTGCAGAGAAGATTGGCTACCCAGTCATCTTGAAGGCGTCGGCAGGCGGCGGTGGTCGCGGCATGCGCGTGATCCAAAGTGCCGACGATCTGACGCAGCTCTTCTCACTCTGCACCCAAGAGGCGCAGGCGGCGTTCGGTGACGGCTCCCTCTACATCGAGAAGTACCTGATTGATACGCACCATGTAGAGGTGCAGATCGCCGTTGACAAGAGCGGCACTGCGCTGCACTTCGGTGAGCGCGACTGCTCTGTGCAACGACGACATCAGAAGCTCGTCGAAGAGTCGCCTTCAACGGCACTCACCCCAAAGGTGCGCGAAGAGTTCTTGGTACGCGCCGCGAAGGCGATCGGCGCTGCGGGGTATCGCAACCTTGGCACGCTCGAGTTCTTGGTCGGCCCCGACGGGAAGCCGTACTTCATCGAAATTAACTGCCGCATTCAGGTCGAGCATCCGGTCACCGAGATGGTGACGGGCGTCGATTTGGTCGCGCTGCAGATTCGCCTCGCCGCTGGCGAGCTGATGCCAATGACGCAGGCCGAGGTGGAGCGCCGCGGTCACGCGATCGAGTTCCGCCTCACCGCCGAAGATCCGGCAATGGAGTTCCGCCCGCAGGCGGGTGAGATCACCACCTTCCGCTCACCGAGCGGCCCATGGGTGCGTTTCGATTCGCATCTCTACGCCGGCTACGAGGTGCCGCCGTATTACGACAGCCTGCTCGCCAAGTTGATCGTGTGGGGGAACACGCGCGAAGAGGCGATCGCACGATCGCGCGCGGCGCTCCTTGAAGTAGAGATCGATGGCGTGGCTACCACGCGCGACTTCTTCCTTGGCCGCCTTGAGACGCCATCGTTCTTGAACGGCACCGCCACCACCGGCATGCTCGACGCAATCGGCACCGCCGACATCTTGGCCGCCGCGCCAAAGGCCCGCGCATGACCGCCCCACTGCTCGACCAGGCCGGCATTGAGGCGCTGATCCCGCATCGCGCCCCGTTCTTGCTGCTCGATCGCATCGTCTCCGAAGACCGCGAGACGCAGACCCTGATTGCCGAGCTCGACGTACGCCCCGACGCCTTCTGGACTCCTGGGCACTTCCCTGGCATGCCGATCATGCCCGGCGTGCTGCAGGTTGAGGCGCTCGCCCAGGCGATGGGCGTCTACGTGGCGCGCACCGAAGGGTTCGGCAACCGCCTCGGCGTCTTCGCCAAGATCGAGGAGTGCCGCTTCACCCGCATGGTCGTGCCAGGCGAAACGCTACGACTCGAGATTCAGATGCAGAAGCTTGGCTCACGCATGGGCACCGCCAAGGGGACGGCGAGCGTCGATGGTGCCGCCGCCTGTACCGTCACGATTACGTTTGTGATTCCACCCGAGTCGGCGCTTCCGCGCCCGGCCGGTTCAGCCGAATAGCGAAGGGATAGATATGAAGCGCGTCGTCGTTCTCTCAGACATTCACGGCAACCTCGCCGCACTCGAGGCCGTCGTCGCGCGCCTCCCGGCCCTGAAGCCTGACCAGGTCGCAATCCTTGGCGATCACGCCCTCTTCGGGCCGCAGCCGTCGGAAACGATCGACCTGATTCAGCAGCTGCAGAAGAAGGGTGCGCTTGTGACTGGGGGTACGGGCGACATCGCTGTGGCCGACCTCGACTACGCCGCCTCGTTCCCAAGCCTCGCCGGTGGCCTACCACCCGGACTGAAGGCTGCAGTGGAGTGGGCATCGGATGCGCTTGATGACGATCGCATCGAATGGCTGCGCTCCCTTCCAAGTGAGCGACGCATTCGTTACGGCGAAATTGCCGTCACCTTCTGCCACGCCTCACCCGGCTCGCGCACGATTCCGTTGAGTGCCGACCTTGACCCGTCGACCACGTTGGAGTTGCTCGGCCAGACCGACTCGCGCGTTGTCTGCGTGGGCTTCACGCATACCGCGCGCGTGAAGGATTACGGCTGGAAGGTGCTCGTCGACGCGGGCTCCGTTGGCATGCCGTACGACGGCGACGCCACCGCCGCCTTTACCGTGATCGATATTGATCCCGAGGAGAAGACCATCAACGCCGAGGTCTATCGCGCCAGCTACGACACCGAAAAGGTCGCCGACGCGATTAGCGCGCGTGGCCTGACGGGCGATACCTATCGCGCCGCAACGCTCCGCTCCGGGAAGCTGGTGCGATGAACAACGAGCAGCGCGTCGTCGTAACGGGGATGGGGGCGGTCTCACCGCTCGGCCGTGGCGTTGCCGCGCTTTGGGACGGCCTTCTCGCCGGACGCTCCGGCGTTCGCGCGTTGCAGGGCCTCGACCTCACCGGCCAAGAGGTCGACTTCGGCGGGCAGGCGATCGACTTCGATCCTTCTGATGTGCTCGAGCCGAAGCAGATCAAGCGCCTCGATCGCTTCACGCACTTCGCCATCGCCGCTGCCGCTGAGGCACTCGCCTCCGCCGGGTTGCCACCACGATTTGAAGCGGGCGAATCATCCGAAGGGGTCGCCACAATCATCGGCTCTGGGCTTGGTGGCGCGACTACCTTGTTTGAACAGGCCGCCGTCTTCGCCGAGCGCGGCGCCGGTCGCATCTCGCCCTTCTTGGTTCCCGCCGCCATTGGCAACATGGCCTCGGGCGAAGTGGCGATTCACGTTGGCGCACAGGGCCCGTCGTTCGGCGCGGTGAGCGCCTGCGCCACCGCCGGTCACGCGATTGGTGAGGCGTACGAGATGATTCGCCGCGGCGACGCGACTATCGCACTCGCCGGCGGCACCGAGGCGGCGCTCCACCCAGTGGTGATCGCGGGATTCAACAACATGCGTGCCCTCTCGCGCAGCGGTGCATCGTCCACCGGTGGCAATCCTGCCGCCGCATCACGACCGTTCGATAGCGGTCGCGATGGATTCGTGATGGCCGAAGGAGCTGGCATCCTGCTGTTGGAGCGACTCGATGTGGCACTCGCCCGCGGCGCAACGCCGCTCGCTGAGCTGGTGGGCTACGGCGCCACCGCCGACGCGTTGCACATCACCCTGCCAGCACCTGGCGGCTCAGGTGCCGTTCGCGCCGCGCGCCGCGCACTCGCCAAGGCGGGTCGCACCGGTGCAGAGATCGATCATGTCAATGCGCATGCCACCTCAACGCCCGAGGGCGATAAGGCAGAGCTCGAAGCGATTCGCACGATCCTCGGCGAGGGATCCCGCGCGAGTGTCACCGCCACGAAGGGCGCTATCGGCCACACCCTTGGCGCCGCGGGCGGACTCGGTTCCATCGCCACAATCTGCGCCATGCGCGATGGACGTGTGCATCCAACGTTGAATCTCACCGCACCAGATCCAGCCTCCGTTGGCCTGAACATCGTCACCGGCGCACCAGCTGCGCAGCAGGTGAACCTGGCACTGGTGAATGCCTTCGGCTTCGGCGGGCAGAACTCGGCCCTCCTCTTTGCGAAGTGGGAGGGGAAGTAATGGCCGAGAAGCGTCGCGTTCGACTGCAGAAGAGCGCTCGCCGCGCACTCGAGGCGGCACGCGATGCGGCGCGACGCGCGCGCGGTGACGCACCAGAAGTTGTGCCATCGAGCGACGTAACGACACCGTCGACGCCAGCCATTGAGCGACTCGCGCCGCGAAATCCATCGCGCCTCATTGAGAGCGCACTGCCAGCGGCGGCCTCTGCAGCGCAGAGCACCCCACCACGACCGCGGAAGGGGGAGAGCCGCAGCGGCGCGCGACTCCCAGCAAACCTGCCACTCACGACCGACGACGCCGCCTTGATTGAGATCATTGACCGCCTCGCCGTTGTTGCCGACGGGAGCGGCCTTGCCGAGGTTGAACTCTCGTCTGGTGGCACGCGCGTGGTGGTGCGCAGCCGCAGTGCCGTACAGGGGAGCCACGTGGTGGTGACTGGCGCCGCCGTACCGCCAACCACTGCAAGCGCCGCGCCGGTGCCACTCCCAACAGGGGCAAAGCCAGCGCCAGCCAGCGCAACCGCACCAGCTGGACCCGTGGTGAGCGCGCCGCTTACCGGCATCTTCTACGCCGCCCCATCACCAGGTGCACCCGCATTCATCTCGGTCGGATCGATCGTGGCGGTCGGTCAGCCGATCGGTCTCATTGAGGCGATGAAGCTCTTCAACGAGATCAAGAGCGATAAGGCGGGTCGCGTGGTGCGCATCATTGCGCAGGATGGCCTCTTGGTGAAGGCGAAGTCGCCGATCATTGAGGTGGAGCCAGCATGAGCGGCCCGCTCACCAACGGTGACGCAACGCGTATCGGCGGCGAATCAGGGCTCGCGGCGCTCCCGAATCGTACGACTCACATCGTGGGATGGGGGCACGAGGTGCCGAAGGCGGTCATCACCAACGCCGATCTTGAGAAGATCGTGGAGACGAGCGACGAGTGGATCAGTACGCGCACCGGCATTCGCGAGCGACACATCGCTGGCACTGGTGAGACCACCGCATCGATGGGGGCGATTGCCGCCGCCCGTGCACTGGCCGTTGCCGGTGTCTCTGCCGACTCGGTTGACCTGATCGTTGTTGCAACCCTCACACCAGATCACCCGATGCCGAGCACTGCGGTGCTGGTGAAGGAGGCGATCGGCAGCCATCGCGCCGCCGCCTTCGATCTGTCGGCCGCCTGCTCCGGGTTTGCCTACGCATACGCCGTCGCGCACGGCTTCCTCACCGCTGGCCTTGGTCAGCGCGCACTCGTGATTGGCGCCGAGTCACTCTCGCGCGTGGTCGACTGGAGCGATCGTTCCACCTGTGTGCTCTTTGGCGATGGCGCTGGTGCGATCGTGCTTGATGCACTTGATCTGCACGACGACCAGAACATTGCAACACGACCAGGCACCCTGAGCTTCGAGCTCTCTGCAGATCCGTCGGGTGCATTCGCGCTCTGGATCCCTGGCGGCTCAGGAGACGACGCTGATCCGTTGATCAAGATGGATGGGGCGAAGACGTACGTGTATGCAACGCGGACCATGGCTGCGGTCGCGACGGCGGCGATCGAACGCGCCGGCCTCACCATTCCCGAGGTGGATCTGGTGATCCCACATCAGGCGAACCTGCGCATTATCGAACACGTCTCCAAGGCGATCGGCTACCCAATGGAGAAGATCTTCGTGAATCTCGACCGCTACGGAAACACCTCGGCGGCGAGCATCCCGATCGCCCTCTCCGAGGCGGTCGCTGCAGGTCGACTGAAGCCGGGCGATGTCTTCTGCACGGTGGCCTTCGGTGGCGGCTACACCTCAGGCGCCTTCGTCACCCGCTGGGATGCCGACCCCGCCAACGGCGCACGCGCCGCGGCGGTCGATCCGAGCACGATCACGGTTCGACGCCCCGAGGGGGGAGCGAAGGCGGCCGAGGTACCTGCGGCGCTGAAGGCGCTGCTAGACGCAAAGCGCCGCTAGGCGCGACACTACGCACAACAGCCCCAACAGAGGAGGTTTCACATGTTTGAACTCAACGGATACGCCGCCATCGTCACCGGTGGTGCTCGCGGCATTGGCCGCGCGATCGCCGTCGCCCTCGCCGATGCTGGCGCCGACGTGCTGATCACTTATAAGGGGAACACCGCCGCCGCCGATGCCGTGGTCGCCGAGATCACCGCCAAGGGTCGCAAGGCGATTGCCATGCAGGCCGACGCCGCCGATCCCGACGCCGCCGTTACCGTGGTGGCGAAGGCGATCGAAGTGTTCGGCAAGCTCGACCTGCTCGTGAACAACGCGGGCATCACCCGCGACACGCTCATCTTGCGCATGACGCCAGAGCAGTGGCGCGAGGTCATCGACACGAATCTTTCGGGCGCCTTCTACATGACGAAGGCCGCGGTGAAGGAGATGCTGCGCGCCAAGAGTGGCCGCATCGTCAACATCACCAGCGTCTCGGGTCAGGCGGGGAACGCCGGCCAGGCGAACTACAGCTCGGCGAAGGCCGGCATGATCGGCCTCACCAAGGCAACGGCGCGCGAGGTGGCGAGCCGCGGCATTACCGTGAACGCGGTCGCGCCAGGCTTCATCGTCACCGAGCTCACCACCGATCTTCCTGAAGCGATTAAAGAGGGCGTGAAGTCAGCAACCCCGCTCGGCCGCTTCGGTGAGCCGAACGAGATCGCCGCCGCCGTGATCTACCTTGCATCGCGCGAGGCTTCGTACGTGACCGGACAGGTGCTCGGCGTCGACGGCGGACTGGTGATGATGTAGTGATTCGCACCGCCCGCCCATACGTGCTCGCCGTCACCCTACTGGCAACAATCTTCACCGCAACGGTCATCTGGGCGAGCACGCCCCCGAACGCTGCAACCGCGACACCGGCGAACATTCTCGGAACCGATGGGCGCTACACGCTGCTCTTCCTGGGTAGTGATAAGCGCTGCGCCAAACGGGTGGGGAAGAAGATGATCATGACGGAGCGCTGCGACACAGGAACAGTCGAAGCCACCGAGTGGAACTGGTCCCCAAGAAATGACAAGGCATACGGTGTGCCCAAAAGCCAGATTGGCTCGGAGCGCACCGATGTCATCTTGCTCCTCACGGTTGATCCATTCAGCGGCCAGACCGCTGCGTACAGCATTCCGCGAGACCTTTATGGCTTCCCGCTGAAGCCCTCGATTGCGAAATCCTTCGGCCGCGCCGGCTCAAAGATCTTCAACGACAAGATCAACGCACTCTTCGTCCGCGCCCAGCAATACGCTCGAACAAACATGACGAAGAGCCAGGCGAAGGCCTGGGACAGCATGCTCGCCTGGGAGCGCAGTGTCGTCGCGGGGAACCTCGTTGCAGAGAACATCGCGTTTGGCCTCGGCATAGAGATCGACGACTGGACCCTGACGACGTTCGGTACCGCTGACATTATGGGGGCGACTCTTGATCGTCTTGATGGCAGCGTCCCTGCCGACACCATCGTGCAGCTTGACGATAAGACCCGGTTCGCCGCCTGCCGCGCCAACACACTGCGCAAGATTCGAGGGAGCGGCTCAAGCTACCTCGATCGAAACCTCGCATCGAATGCAAAATATGGCGACCTGCTCTTCTTACGACCAGGCCGTGCCGATAACTTCCCGAGCAGCAAGGTGTACGGCTGGTTATACGCCAACTGCAAAGAGCCAGGTACCACCAAAACAGTGCGCACGACGAGTCCTTACTTTGTTGAGGGTTCCTGTGACATCACTGCTCTGCTGACTGCCAAAACAAATGAGAGCTGCTCGTTCCGCGTGCCATCTACTCTTTGGACGGGCTTTGGACGATCCAGAAAGTTTGATGGAGCGATAGAGCGGGCGAATCGTCACCCCCGTTTAGTGGCGGGCATTACCCTGCGCGTGCTTGAGGCGGGGCGATTCCGCGCTGCCACACTCGCCTCGCTGATGAATCTGCGTTGGTATAAGAAGGGCCCGCCGCTCGTGCGTGGCACGATCACGCCGGCAAACGTCGAGGCAATCTTCAATGTCATTGAGTTCGCAAAGCCAGCGTTGCTGCTCGGACCCGATGTGGCGGGCGGCTGGAAGTCGCTCATTATGTCCGGCGGAACTGACAAGGCAAAGAAGTGCACGATTGCTGGCGGCGGCATGCGCTTCTCTGCGAACGGTTCGAACTCAAAGGCCACGTTGAAAATTCTTGACAACACGATGAAGTGCACGACGGCGTGGCTTGCCCCCTACTTCGGGCCCGTTGCCGGTCACCTCAACGAAGGGCCGCCAGTCGCGCCGTAGCGCGGGCTGCTCGCTAGGCGGCGAGGCCGAGGATGTTTACCAGAACGATCCCCACGTTCAAGACGGCGAGGATTGCCACAGAGCTCCAGCCAACGAGGCGCAACCAGCGCGGCGAGACGTGCTCGCCGAGGAGCGACTTACTGCTCGTGAGCTTCACAATGAAGGCGAGCACGATCGGCAGGAAGAGCCCCTGAAGGTACTGGCTGCTGATGATTGCGCCGATCGGGTTCAACCCGGGGAGCATCACCACGATGGCGCCAATCGCCAAGATCGCAGTGAAGATGCCGTAGAAGATCGGTGCCTCGCTCAGGCGCTTGTCGACACCTGACTCAAAGCCGAACGCTTCGGAGAGGGCGAAGGCGGTGGTGAGTGGCATGATCGCCATCGCCAGCAGGCTTGCACCAAAGAGGCCAGCACCAAAGAGGATCTTCGAGAACTCGCCAGCGAGCGGCTCGAGGGCGACCGCCGCCTCTGCCGCCGAACCGATCGGCTTGCCGAGTGAACCGAGGGCGACCGCCGTGGCGATCACCACACAGGCGGCGATGAAGTTCGTCCAGATAGAGCCAAGGATCGCGTCGGCGCGAGCGGCGCCGAGCCGCTCAACGCCGATCCCTTTCTCGGCGACCGCAGACTGCAGATAGAACTGCATGTACGGCGTCACGGTTGTTCCGACGACCGCCACCAGCAGGAGCATCTCTGCCCCCGAAACGCCGGCAAGGCTTGGTGTCGTGAGTGAAGAGGCGACCGCCGCCCAGTTTGGATTCGCCAAGAGTGCAGCGGCGATGTAGGCCAAGAAGACGGCGGTGAGCGCCAAGAAGATTCGCTCCACACTGCGGTAACTGCCGTAGACCACGAGCAGCCAAACGATCAGGGCGGAGAAAGGTGCCGTAAGCAGGATCGGCACGTTGAAGATCGCCATGGCGGATGCGGCGCCCGCAACGTTTGCCACGGTGTTGGCGAGGTTCGCGAGCAGCAAGACCACCATGGCAAAGAGCGCCCAGCGCACGCCGAAGCGCTCACGGATCAGGTCGGAGAGCCCTTGACCAGTAACGACGCCGAGCCGCGCCACCGACTCTTGGACAAGGGCGAGGAGCAGCGCCGTGAGCGGCAGAATCCACAAGAAGCGCAGTCCGGTCTGCGAGCCGAGGGTGGCGTAGGTGGTGATACCGCCGGCATCGTTTCCGGCGACGCCTGCGATGAGGCCAGGCCCAACGACCGCCAAGAAGGCGAGTGGTCCGCGGCGACGGCGAAAGAGATCACGCAGGCCGAGGCTAGCCACGCTTCACCGAGCTCTTCTTTCGCGCCTGCGACTTGCGTGGTTTTGCTGGCGCCTTTGCGCCACGCTTTGCTGTGGTGCGTGCGGGTACCTCTTGTGGTCCGGCCGCGGCGATGCTGTCGGCATGGAGGCGGCGTGGCATCTCGCGGCGCCACTCTTCAGGGAGCACATCCCAGAGCGCGTCGCTCACGGTGATCACCCCCATGAGTCGATGGTTGGCATCAACGACTGGAACGGCGACAAGGCCGTAGCGCGTAACGACGCGGGCAACCTCATCGGAGTGCGCCAACAGCTCAACGGCGACCGGATCGTCTTCCATGAGTTCACCGACCGTGGTGTTGGGTGCGGCAAGCACCAGGTCACGCAGCGTCACCTCGCCCAAGAGTCGTCGCTTGCCGTCGACCACATACACGGCGAAGGCCACCTCGGCATCGGGCTCGTGACGGCGAATTGCGGAGAGCGCCTCAGCTACAGTCGCCTGCGGACGCAACGCAACATGCTCCGTAGTCATCAGACCGCCGGCGCTCTTCTCTGGGTGCGCGAGCAGCTCCTGCACATCATCGCGCTCCTCTTTTGTCATCAGGCGCAAGATCTCTTTACGGCTTAGTGGTGAGAGTTCGGCGACAGCGTCAGCCGCCTCGTCCGGGCTCATCTCTTCCAAGAGGTCAGCGGCGCGCTCTGGCTCCAAGTCTTCGAGCAGGTCGGTGCGTGTCTCTGGCTCCAACTCCTCGAGCGCCTCGGCGGCAACCTCTTCGTCAAGGGTGCTGAAGATGTCGGCGCGGTCGCGCGGCGTCAGCTGGTCAACAATGGTCGCAAGATCGGCCGGGTGCAGCTCAGAGAGGCCGGCGTGCGGAACGCGCAGCCGTACGCTCGCAATGGTGGATCCGAGTGGGTCAACATCCTCCCAATCAATGTACGAGGCGACGCGCGACTGCTCGCCCGAGAGTCGATTGATCCAGGTGTCAGGGAGGCCGAGTCGGCGCAGCAGTCCGGCGGTGCCAACATCAACGGCAACCAGGCGCATCGCCCCCTCAACAAAGTCGAGGATCACGTCGTTGGCGCGCACGACCTTGCGGCCGTCGATATCAACGATCTGCTTATCAAGGAGGTCGCCCTTCAGGAGGATCTCGTCTTCGCGTCGTCGGAAGCGGCTGATGTTGACGCGCGTCGCCAAAATTGTGGCCCCTGCGGCATCCATACGCTCCACGCTGCTCCAGCCGAGATAGATGCGACGGCGCCCTGTTCGAACGACGAGCCCGGTGATTGGGGGGTGGCTCGTACCAACGGCGGCAATGAGGTCGTCGATGACGCCGATCGTGTCGGCGCTGCTGTCGCGCACGGGTTGCCCAATGAGTCGTGAGAGGTGGAGCATACTGCCCTCCAATGCTGTGCGCCGGCTCCTGCGGTCACGAGGAGTCTACGCGGGAGCCCCCGCTCGCGCTACCCTGACCCTATGCCTGAATCACCATCGGCCCGCCGACGCACCCGCTCCCTCGCCACGGCGCGCCTTGCCGCCCTCACCGATACGGCGGCAGAGATTGGCGAAGTCGAGGTTTCGCGCCCCTGGGCTGAGACGATCGTTGCCGTTGCCGTCGCTGCAGGCGTCGCCCACTTCGCGACCGGCCCAGGAACCGTCTTGGCTGGCGCTGGCGCCGCCCTGCTCGGTGCGGTCGGGGTGAATGCCGTCCGCCGTGCCGAGGTCCGCGACCTACCAATGGGTACGGAGGTGGTGCTCGGTGGTTTAATCGCCCTCTCCATTGCCGGGGTAGTGCGCCTCGTCCCAACGGGGATTGGCGCCGTGATTGCGATCACCGCAGGGATCGGCATCCTTCGCGCCGTTATTGAGTGGCAGCTACGCCTGCGCCGCAGCAGCAACGGCTCACTGCATCGCGATCGAGTGGTCAGCTTGGCCGTCTTTACCCTGGTCCTCTTCGCCGCCTCCATCGGCATCTCCGCCCTCGTGCCAGGGGTCGTGACGCTCCCTGGCACCCCGTCGGCGCGTCCAGATCCTGTGGGACCCCTCGCCGTCCTGGCCGTTGGCATCGGGAGCGCCGCAGTGGCCGCCACTCTTGCCGCGGGAATGTCGAGCCTTCGACGCGAGCGAACCTCTGCGATCGTGCGCGATGCCCTCGGCGCTGCGGCGCTGAACGGCGCCGCCTCCATCCTCTTCGCCTCGGTCGGCGTCGCACGGCTCGCTGGCCCGGCGGGTCTCGCCGTCCTCTTCTATGCCCGTGAGATTTGGGCGGCAACCCCCGAGGGGGAGCGCCGCGACCCACGCCTCATCTTCGAAATCATCGCCCTCACGCTCGCCACGGGGGTGGCTCTCCTCTGGATCGGGGTCGGTCGCTAACGATCGGCTATCCTTCCCCAACGTCATAGCGGGGGGCATCAGCCCGCATGCACTGAATTGAGGAGGCGCCCGTGACCCTCGCCAACGAGACCCCAACCACCCAGAAGCCGAGCCGCACCGCTAAGGAGCAGGCCGACATCGCCTTGAAGGCAGCAGCCGCCGGTCGTTGGCAGGAGGCGAGCGAGGCGAACAACGCGATTCTCGCCCTTGGTGACGCCATCAAGGTGGAGGAGCGCATCGAAGCGCAGAATCGTCTCGCCAAGTGCCTCTGGGAGCAGGGCGACCTCGCCGGCTCCAAGAAGGAGTACCAGGCAACGCTCGCCCTTGATCCACTCAATCGCATCGCCGAGCGCAACCTTGAGCGCCTGAAGGGCCTCATTAAGCAGGTTGGCAAGAAGACCACCGCGAGCACCGAAGGCGCAACGACGCCCGCAGGCATCTTTATTCAAGAGGCGGGGACCACTGGGTTCGCCGCACTCACCCATGTAGCCGATGCGGGAACCCTTGCGCAGGTAAACCCTGGCGACTCGGTTGAGCTAATCGTTCTCGGCAATCGACTGATCGCCAAGGCGAACGGCATTGAGATCGGTCGCGTTGAGCCGCGCATCGCTGCACGACTCGTTAAGTTGATCGGCGATGGGAATAGCTACACCTCGGGGATCACCTCGATTAGTGGTGGCGACATTCGCATCATCATTCGCGAAGAGCATGTGAGCGCCGGCAATGTGGGCAAGGTCTCCTTCCCAACCGCCACGCGCACCAGCGATGAGCGACCGTATACGAAGGGCTCGTTCTTCCGCGATGACGAGGGCTTCGCCGACGATGACGAGGATACGTACGAAGAGGAGACGCCAGTCGCAGAGCGACCAAGCGTTGAGCCGCCAGAGAAGACCTCTGACGACGCATTCCTTCCCGAGAGCGAAGAGGCTGGCGGCAACAACGACGATTAGTCGAAAGTAGGCGGAGGGCGTTCACGTGGATCGCAGCGCCGCCCGACTCACCGCCGCGCTCGCGCCATCCGCAACGAGCCCCGTCGCAACAACGCAGGATCACCTGACGGTTGATCTCACTGCGCGCTCTGGTGCCTTGGCCTTGGCGAGTGCGCATCGTCAGCTCCGCAGCGCCCTTCATGCGCGTGACGCGATGGATGAGTGGACGATTGCAGCCGAGCTTCGGCCACCCACAGTGCGCGCCTATGAGGCGGCCGCAGCAGAGCTGTTGGCCACAGCATCAGAGGCGCTTGATGCCGGATGGCAGAGCAGCTGTGCCGCCTGTGGGCAGGCGGTACGCGTTGCCGCCTGGCGCTGGGAGGAGGCGCTCGATGCCGACCAGGAGCGCGGGCAGCCTACGGCGCGCCGCGCCACCTGTGCCGCCTGCCGCGCACTCGGGCGACGCGGTGGTGATGCCGCGACCATGCTCCCTAACGAGGTCCCCTCTGCTGGGCTCCTTGAGCCAGCGGTTCGTGCCCGAGTCGATGCCCGCTTTGCTGGCGCGGTAGACGGGGCTGCGGCGCGCTGGAGCACCCGACAGCTGCGCTCCCTTGATGCGCTGAGCAGCGCACTGGAGCGCTCAAGCGAGAGCGCCGTGATGCTAGGGGCGCTGCGCCTCACGCTGTCCGAAGCGGCGGCGGCGATGGCTCGACCGCAGCGCGCCGGCCGAACGTGGTGGGAGGTCGCTCCGTGGCAGGCACTCCTCGACGCTATCGATGCGCGGCGGCGGATCTACCTAACGGTGCAGCCTGTTCCGTCGCAGCTCACCATGAGTAGCGATCTCTCTGCGCTCACCTACCCAGGTGGTGGCGCAGTTGTCGTGCGTGGTGGTGTGACCGCGCGCACCTCGCTCGCAACGCTCATCACGCGCACCCCAGCGATCCGTGTCGCACTTCTGCGCGTCACCGTGGGCGGCAGTGCCGACGAACTCAGTGATCGAGCAATCGCCGCGCGATGGTCAGGCGAACAGAGTGACGCCGACCCACTCCTCGTTGCGCTGCAATCAAACGATGCGGTGACCATCGCTTCTGCGCTGGCGCGCCTCCTCGTTGCGATGAATCCACTGATGCGCCACGATCCTCTCGTTGTGATCGACCTTGACGATCACCCTGAACAGCTGGCCGGCGTCTTGACCGCGATCAGTCTTGCCGGTGCAACAGGGAGCGTTCTCCGTCGCTTCGACGACGACCGCACCCCTGGGCTCACGGTAACGGCGCGATTGAGTGAGCCACCTGCGATTGGTCTGCAACCACGCAGCCAGATTTCGCTGATGAGCGACCTTGTGGTGGCCCATGGTGAGCCCGTTACGCCGCGGCAGCTCCTCCCGGCGTATGCCGCCGCCCGCGCTCGCGCAGCCCACGCCTCGGGCGAACTCCTTGATGCGGCGGCATTTGCAGATGAGTTGCGCGACGTTGCTGATCTCCACGCGAAGCTCCGCCCCGCTGGATCGTTCGATCAACTTATCGCTCTTGCTGAAGGACGCATCTTTGTAGAGGGTCGGGCCGAGCGTGAACGGCTGGCAACCCCAGCCGCTGATCGCGCCGATGCCGCCGCATTCGCGCTTGTTGGCGCCACCGAGGCAGGGGAGGGGGTAGACGAGGCACTCGTGGCACTCGATGCCGATCCGATCGGCATGAGCCCAGAGCTGCGCAGCGCGATGCTCGATGCGTATACCAGCGTGACCGACGGGGTGCGACACCCACTCCGCACGGTGGCCGCTCTGGAAGAGGAGCGCCTCGCCATCGCTGCTGGGCTCTTGGAGCTGGGCCCACGGATGGGCCTGCACGTTTCTGTTGCGCCCGCGCTGGCATCCACCGCCGTTGCGGGGCGCACCCTTGGCGCGCGCACCACCGTTGATCCGATTGATTCGTCGCCACCACTACGCCTTCGCTCTGATCGCGCGGCGTACGACGCTGTAGACGCCGTTCTCTATCGCCGTGGGCGTGCCGTACTTTTCTGCGAAGTCGTGACTGGTCCGCTTCCCATCGGCGAGCTGCTCTTGCAGCGTCATGCGCTGATCGCGAGTGACCGCGAAGTCGTTCGACTCCTTGTTCTTGCGCCCGCGCTGGTGCCACTATTGCAGCTCCGACTCGCGCGCGATGAGCGACTGAGCGCGGCGTGGGAGTCGGGGAACTGGCACCTCCTCGCTGCAGATCGTGTCGCCGCACTCTCCCGGCTGGCAGCGCCGCGACTCACCGATCTCGAAGGGCACCTCGGCGCCGAGCCGCCCGCCCGAGATGCGGCACAACTTGACCTCGGCTCGATGGGCTGGGGCGTAGAACGTGGCGAAACGCCAGAAGGAGTGAATCGTGAACCTCTCAGCTGATGTGCTCAGCGCACTCTTCCTCGTTGCAACGATTGGCGTTGGGCCATTCTGGTTCTTGATGGCCGTACGTCCAAACGCCGAGGTCACTCGGCGCTCCATGATGACCCCGTGGCCCGTCGTTGCTGTTGGACTCATCTATGCAGCCCTGGTGATTCCCAGCGCCGGTGCGATTCTTGAGACCCTGCTCAACCCAACGCTGAGTGCAATCTCCGCCTCACTTGCGACCCCAGAGGGGAGCCTTGCCGTGTGGCTGCACGTGCTCGCCTTTGACCTCATCGCGGGGCGATTCATTTGGCTCGATGGCCTCAGCCGAGGCGTCGGCGCGCCGCTCCGCATTGCGGCGCTCACGCTCGCCCTCATGTTCGGGCCACTCGGACTCCTCCTGCACCTCGCCCTGCGCCCCCGCCACCCCCGAGAAGGGGCGCAAGCCGTATCCTGAGCGGAACGCGCTCACCCCTTGAGCGCAGGAGTCCCGGAACCCCGGGGAGGAGCCCAGATCGTGTCGAAGCCACTCTCAGCGAACGACCAGGCCGTTAAGACCCTCGCCGATGACCTCTGGAAGGAGATGCTCTCGCACTCTCCAATCTGGGGGACCTTCCTCGGCATTGAGGTGAACGACGGCGCCCTCGACGACACCTCTGATGCTGCGCGCCTGCGCGACCGCGCCATGTGGGAGAAGTATTCGAAGGCGGCGAAGGCCATTGGCGACGAGGGGCTCGACATTGAGTGGAAGATCACGCGCGACCTGATCGCCGTCGGTGGCTCAAT
Organism: uncultured Chloroflexota bacterium; assembly: GCA_903938075.1. Lineage (GTDB taxonomy): Bacteria > Chloroflexota > Limnocylindria > Limnocylindrales > Limnocylindraceae > Limnocylindrus. The sequence goes on from CAJABS010000116.1 coordinate 24,822, forward strand.
CGCCATTGAGAAGGACGACCACCGTATGGATCTCCTCTCCTCGGTCGACCACATGGATGGGGTGCAGACACTCTTGCCGCAGATTGTGACCTTCCAAGATGCAACGACTCCGGAGAAGTTCGCCAAGCTGGTGAGCCGACTCAAGGCCTTCCCGAAGTTCATGGACGAGGCGATCGAGCGCGTGCATGAGGCGGAGAAGCGCGGCCTTGTCGCCTCAAAGATTTCAACCGAGCGACTGATCGTTCAGCTCAATGGCCTGATGGCAATTCCGGCTGACCAGTCGCCGATCGTCACCGCCGCCAATGTTGCGGGCGATGCCGAGCGGGCTGAACTGGTCAAGATCGTTGCGGAGTACGTTGACCCACAGATCAAGCGCTACTACGAGGCGGTCAGCGGTAGCTACCGCACCAAGGCGCGCGAAGTGCCGGGCCTTTGCTCCGCACCAAATGGTGCCGAGCTCTACAAGGTGGCGATTCGCAGCTGGACCGGACTAGAGCTTGACCCGAAGGAGCTCCACGAGATCGGACTCCAGGAGTGGGCCGACATTCAAGAGGAGATGAAGGTCATCTCGACAAAGCTTGGCTTCGGCGGCTCCATTGAGAAGCTGCGCGATGCGGCCGAGAGCGATCCAACGAACGTCGCCGCGTCGAAAGAGGCGCTCATCGTTCGCATCAAGGAAGACATCGAGCGCGGTTATGCCGAAGCCGGAAAGGTCTTTGGGCGATTCCCGAAGGCTGGCTGCGATGTGAAGGCGGTCGAAGACTTCAAGGAGAAGGACGCACCCGCCGCCTACTACTTCAGCCCTGCGGCTGATGGTTCGCGCCCAGGGACGTACTACGTGAACGGCTACGACCTGCCGTCGCGCTTCTTGCACGCCCTTGCGCCAACCACGTATCACGAGGCCATTCCGGGCCACCACTTCCAGATCGCGCTAGAGATGGAGCTGGAGTTCTTGCCAGACCTGCGCAAGCACGCCTCGCACCTTGCGGGGAACGCCTACGTTGAGGGTTGGGGCCTCTACTCGGAGCGACTCGCCGACGAGCTCGGCCTCTACCGCAACGAGATGGAGCGCTTCGGCATGCTTCAGGGGCAGGCGCACCGCGCGGCGCGCCTCGTCGTTGACACCGGCCTCCACGCCTTTGGCTGGGACCGAGATAAGGGTGTGGCGTTCATGGAGTCCGTTGGGCTGCCACGAACCGACGCCGAGATCGAGACCGACCGCTACATCGCCTGGCCAGCCCAGGCGCTCTGCTACAAGGTTGGGCAGCGTGCCATTGAGCGCACGCGTGCCGCAATCGAGAAGCGCGACGGCGACAAGTTCGATATCAAGTCGTTCCACGACCACGCCATTGGCCACGGCCAGATTCCGCTCCCGGTCTTTGAGGCCGAGATGCCGAACTGGGTTAAGCCGAAGGCATGAGTAACGCTGGGAGGACCGCGGGCGCGGCTCGCGGAACCTCTCGGCGGACGGTCGGCATCCTCGCCGCGATCGGCGCCTCACTCGCGTGGGGCTTCGGATCGACGACTTCGGATTACGCGTTGTCTGCTGGGATCGGGAATGACACCTTCTTGGTTGTTGAGCTCGGCATTGGCTTCCTCGCACTGGTGCTGATTGCAGCGGTTCGCGGCGAACTTGCGGCGTTCCGCTTCCCTGGGCTGCTACGCGCATCACGCACCGGGCTCATTGAGCCGTGGGGGGCATACACGCTCGGCAATATCGGCATCATCTTCTCGAGCGGTGCCTTTGTCGCCTTGGTCTCATCGCTCAACCCGGTCCTGATCGGCCTCCTCGCTGCGCCGTACCTCGGTGAGAAGGTGAGCCGACCCGCTGCCATTCTCATGGCCGTCTCAATTGGTGGCGTGGCACTCGTTGTTGGTGGCGCTGGATTTGACGGCACGCTTCACCCGTTCGGAATCATCTTTGCCCTCTGCGGTCTGGTTTGTGCAGCGACGTATGGCCTCATGTCATCAAAGCTCGTGCGCACCGTCCCCGTACTCCCGCTGGTCGCGCTCCAACTCTTGGTCGCCACCGTCGCCTCGGCGATCGTCTGGTTCATTCGAGTGGTGATCCTTAGCGGCGATCCGCAGCTCCCTGCAAACGACATTCAGTGGGCGGTAACGATCGCCACCGGCATCTTCGGCGGGGCAGCCCCCTTCATCTTGTACCTCGAGGCAACGCGCAGGATTCCAACCACAACGGTGAGCCAATTTGGAACGCTCGTACCCGTGGTGGCGCTGATCGGTGGCGTGGTCTTCCTCAATGATGTGACCACGCCGATCCAGCTGCTTGGCACCGCGATCGTCGTGGTCTCGCTCTCGCTCCTCGCGCGCTACACCCGCGCGCACTGAGGTAACGAGACCCCTTACGCCGCCCCCATCGCGCGCAAGAGCGCAGCGGCCTTGCGCACTCGCCCCACCACTGGTCGATGCGGCCGTCGCACGCCGAAGCCATCGCGCTCAATCTGCCGCAGGATCTCGCGATAGAGGTTCGCCGCCACGCGAATGGAGCGGCCGCCGTTCTGCAGGTGGCGGATCCCAGCAGCACCAACCTCGTACTCGGCATCGGCGCGAGCGATCTCTGCTGCATAGAGGGCGCGTCGATCACCGTCGCGAAGCGACGTTGGGCCACTCACGGCTGCAGGGTCAAGACCAACTCGTCGCAGCGATGTGGCGGGAAGGTAGACCCGCCCGTTCGCGAGATCCTCATCAATGTCGCGCAAGATGTTCGTACGCTGCATCGCCGCCCCAAGGGCGCGGGCAGCGCGATCTGCCACTGCTGCGTCGCTTGCGCGCACCCCAAGGAGCGCCGCCATGAGGCGACCGACGGTGCCTGCCACCTGATAGCAGTAGAGATCAAGATCGGCATCACTCTCCATTACCGGCCCGGCGAGGTCACCCTCCATGCCGTCGAGGAAGGCGCCGATCGCATCGATCGGGAGCGCTGGGATACGCCGCTGCAGATCGACGAAGATCGCCAGTTCATCGCCGCCAGCCTGGTCGATTGCTCCTGTGTTGATCCAGGTGCGAATTGCCACGAGACGCTGCTGGGCGTCGGCACGTTGCACCGAACCACTCGGTGCCTCAAGGTCAACCAGATCATCAAGTCGGCGGAGCGCCAAGTAGAGCAGGTTGATGTCGTCGCGAACCTCGCGCGGCAGGAAGCGAGCCGCAAGGGCGAAGCTACGCGCAACACGATCAATGGTCGCCTGCGCCTCGGGGAGGAGAGCCGCCACGCGCGGATCGCGCTGGGGGGTCATGCGGTTACGGGCGAACGAGATTTCCGGTCGGCCCGGTGGCGTGCGAGGCGAATGGGGCAGGGTAGTCGCCGCGAATCAGATCCTGGGTGACCTGCGAGGTCATGAGCGCCCCTGGCATCCCCGCGCCTGGGTGCGTGCCGCCGCCAACGTAGTAGAGGCCGGCGATGGCACGGTCGCGGTTCGGCTGGCGGAAGTAGGCCGACTGCTGCAGCGACGGCTCGACGGCGAAGGCGTTGCCGTCTGGGGCAAGGAGCTCGTCGCGGAAGGTAAGCGGCGTCCACGAGCGCTCCACCACGATCGAATCGCGCAGGCCCGGAAGCCCCCAGTTCTCCAGCCACTCCAGGGTGCGATCACGCATGCGCGGCTCCGCCTCGGTCCAGTCGTCGCCGGAGGCCAGGTTCGGCACGGGGAGCAGGATCGCAATCGAATCGCCGCCTGGCGGCGCCATCTCGGGCTCCGTGCGCGACGGCGCATGGATGTAGACGGCGTTGCTGCGTGGCATGCGACGCTCGCGGGTGACGTCCTTGATGAAGCCGTGATAGTCATCGCCTACCACGAGGGTGTGGTGCAAACGCTTCTCGAACTTCTTGTTGGTGCCCAAATACATCATGTGGGCCGACATGGTGGTGCGCAGTGGACGGAAGCGCCATGGGAAGGCATCAGGAGCGTCGGGGAGGAGCGCGTTGCGCGCCGTGACATCGCCGTTGTAGATCACAAGATCGGCGTTGTGTACGACACCATCAGAGGTGCGTACGCCGGTGGCGCGCCCGTTGCGGTGCAAGATCTGGTCAACCTTGCTGTTGGTTTGAATCGTGCCGCCCATCTTGGCGATGATCTTTCCGAACGACTGAATGATGCTGTACACGCCGCCTTCCGTGTACCAGATCCCGTCGGCAATCTGCAGATAGGCGAGCGCCGAATAGATGGCCGGCACGCGCGATGGATCGCCACCGATGAAGAGTGAGTGGAAGCCGAACGCCTGCTGCACATGCGGCTCCTTGAAGAACTTGCCGACCCATCCCTCAAGGAAGCGGATCGCATCAAGTCGCGCCATGGTTGGGAGGAGCTTCACGAAGTCCTTCAGGTTCAAGAAGTTCTGGCGACCAGAGACGAGGATCCCTTCACGGTGGATCGCACCCGATGCGGCCAAGAACGCCTCGAGCTGATTGGCGTCGTCGTTCGAGAACTTGCGCATCTCGGCGAGCAGCTGCTCGCGGTCGCTGCCAAAGTCGAAGTGGCGATCTTCGCCCGTCCAGAAGATGCGATAACCCGGCTGGAGCTGGCGCAGGGTGACGTGATCCGACATCTTCTCGCCCGCTGCCGCGTAGACCTCTTCAAAGAGCCAAGGCATGGTGATAAGCGACGGGCCAGTGTCGAAGGTGTAGCCGCCCTCTTGGATGCGCGAGGCGCGGCCGCCAATCTCAGGGCGGGCCTCCAGGATGGTGACCTTCCAGCCATCGGAGAGGAGGCGGATGGCCGTGGAGAGGCCGCCGAAGCCGCTCCCCACGATGATCGCCGTTCGACCCCCCTGCGCCATGGACCCCCCTCGCTGCTCGCCGCGGGGGCAGTGCCCCCTGTGAGCACCATCGTAGGGGTGCCGCGCGCGGCGCGCTGAGCACGAATCGGGGCTCCCATTGACGAGAGCGCCCTGCGGGCGGATCATCCGCCCCCAAGGGAGGAGCACCATCCGATGAGTAGTGAACAGGCACGCGGTCGCGCCGCCCAGAGCCCCGAAGAGAGCCTTGACCATGCCAGTGTCGCTGGAGCGCATGGGGCTGATGACGCCGCCGTACGATCCGTCGATCGCGCCGCTGCGCTCTTGGTCTGCCTCTCTGAAGCCGATGGCTCCGCCTCGGTCACCGACCTCTCCCACTCCCTCGACCTTCACAAGTCAACGGTGAGCCGACTCCTCTCCACCCTCGAGCGCCGCGGCCTCGTCGAGCAGGATCGCGAGACCGGTCACTTCCGCCTCGGCGTCGGCATCATTCGACTCGCGCAATCCGCCGAGCGCACCCTCGACCTGCGCGCGATCGCCCTCCCCGAGATGGAGGCGCTTGCAAAGGCAACCCACGAGACGGTCAGCCTTGAAGTATTTGATGGTGTCGCCGCCGCGGTAGCCATCTGCCAGATCGACGGGCCGAACCTCACGCCAATGCCCGACATCACAGGTCGCCCTGTTGCCATGCACGCCATCGCCTCAGGGAAGGTGCTCCTCGCCTCGCTCCCAGAGCGCACCGTTCTCTCCATTGCACGACGCGGTCTGGTTCGCTATACGCCACGCACCATCACCGATCCGCGAGCGCTCCTCGAAGAGCTCGCTACGATTCGCCGCCGTGGCTACGCCGTAGCGATCGGCGAGTGGGACGATCGCATCACCGCAGCCGCTGTGCCGATCTGTGATGCGCGCGGCACCGTCATCGCGACCGTTGTCGTGTGGGGCGCCGCTACCCGAGTCACTCCTGGCACTCTTCCTGCACTGGTGACTGCGGCGCGAGACGCCGCCCAGCAGATCAGCACGAAGTTGGGTTGGAGTGGCAACCAGCGCCGCGCCGGCATCGTGCCGCACCTCAAGGACGACGATGTGGAGGAGCAAGAACACGAGGTAGCCGACGACGAAGAGGCCGCTGGATAGTGAGCGACGCGCCAGAGCAGCACGGCATTGAGACCTTCCAGGCAGAGGGCCTCTCCTTCCCACCCGACGCGGCAACCGCCGCAGCAGCGAACGCACGCGCCGAACTGTATGAGCGTGCCAGCGCCGACCCGGTTGCTTTCTGGGCCGAGCAGGCACGAGAACTCCTCACCTGGCGAAAGCCCTTCACGAAGACCCTGGAGTGGGAGCTTCCCTTTGCGAAGTGGTTTGACGACGGCGAACTGAACGTTTCGGAGAACTGCGTCGATCGCCACGTTGCCGCCGGTCGCGGTGAGAAGGTGGCCTTCCACTGGATCGGCGAGCCGGGCGACCGCCGCACCGTTACTTACAACGACCTGCTGCGCGAGGTACAGAAGACCGCCAATGCGCTGAGGGCGCTTGGCGTAACCAAAGGCGACCGCGTCGCGATCTACATGCCGATGGTTCCCGAGGTGGCGATCGCCATGCTCGCCTGCTCCCGACTCGGCGCGGCACATAGCGTGGTGTTTAGCGGCTTCCCCGCCAATGCGCTCGCCGATCGCATCAACGACGCTACGGCGAAGGTCCTGATCACCGCCGACGGCGGGTACCGCAAAGGGAACTTCTTTGAGCTGAAGCCGATCGCCGATGAGGCGCTGAAGAGCACCCCATCGATTACAGGCGTTCTGGTTTACCAGCGCCGTCAACCAGGCACCGCGGGCACCACGGCGACGCAGGCGGGTCGCGATCACTGGTGGCACGAGTTTGTTCCAGCCCAGCCCGCGGAGTGTGCAGCCGATCCGATGCCCGCAGAGCAGCTGCTCTACCTGCTCTACACCAGCGGCACCACAGCGAAGCCGAAAGGGATCATGCACACAAGCGCCGGCTACCTGCTCGGTGCAACCTTCACGCATCGCGCCGTCTTCGACATCAAGCCCGACGATGTCTACTGGTGCGCCGCCGACGTTGGCTGGGTGACCGGCCACAGCTACATCGTCTACGGCCCGCTGAGCAACGGCGCGACACAGGTGATGTACGAGGGAACCCCCGACACGCCCGCGTGGGATCGCTGGTGGTCAATCGTCGAAGAGTTGAAGGTCACGATCCTCTACTGCGCACCTACGGCGATTCGCGCCTTCATGCGCCAAGGCGACGAGCATCCGAAGGGGCACGACCTCAGCTCGCTGCGACTCCTCGGCTCTGTTGGTGAGCCGATCAACCCTGAGGCGTGGCTCTGGTATCGCGAACTCATCGGCGGCAACCGCACCCCCATCGTCGACACCTGGTGGCAGACCGAGACCGGCTCGATCCTGATCAGCCCACTCCCTGGCGTCACCACCACGAAGCCTGGCTCTGCCACCTTCCCGCTCCCTGGCATCTCCGCCGATGTCGTTGATGACTCTGGGAAGAGCGTGCCGCTCGGCTCAGGCGGCTACCTCACCCTCACCAAGCCGTGGCCATCGATGCTGCGGGGCATCTGGGGCGACCCAGAGCGCTTCAAAGAGACCTACTGGAGCCGATTCCCCGGTTCGTACTTTGCGGGCGATGGGGCCCGCCGTGACACGGAGGGCTACTACTGGCTCCTTGGGCGGGTGGACGATGTGATGAACGTCTCCGCGCACCGCATCAGCACGATTGAGGTCGAATCCGCACTCGTCGACCACCACTCGGTCGCCGAGGCCGCAGTGGTGGGGAAGAGCGATCCACTCACTGGCCAGGCGATCGTTGGCTTCGTGATTCTGAAGAAGGGGATTGAACCATCACCGGCCCTCCTTGAAGAGTTGCGAGCCCACGTGGGGAAGAGCATTGGCGCGATCGCCAAGCCGAAGCATCTTGAGTTTGTGCCGGAGCTTCCCAAGACTCGCTCTGGAAAGATCATGCGGCGCCTCTTGCGCGACATTGCCGAGGGTCGCAATCTTGGCGACGTCACCACTCTTGCCGACTCAGCCATCGTTGAGGTGATCCGCGCGAACACAGGCGCCGCTGACGAGTAGGTCGGACTTTTCCACACTCATGGCCGAAACCACCGGATCGGTGGACAAATCTCTCTCCGTAACCCGATAAGTCGTTGATAAGTGCCTTCTGTAGAAAGGCTCCGACCGCGATGCTACTCGTAGCCCGAAGGGGCCAGCGGTGAACCCGCCGACCGAGCAATCGGCCAGGCGGCACGAACTGTGGCGATGACGGGATCGAACCGACAGGCAACTGACGGTGCTGGTGAATGACCACCAAAGCGCGGGGCAACTCGCAGCGGCGGAGCGGAGGGTCACCTGGGAGCTTCGGCTTTACGGCTGGAGCGACTCGATCCGATCTCACAGCGGAGGGGAACCGGCGTGAAAGCGTCGCCCCCAACATCGGATGGCCTCTCGGGCGAACTCTTCCCCCTACGGACTAGCGCTCTCTGGCGCGCCGCTCTCTGGAGCGCTCGGCGACGCGTCAGGACTGATCGATGGCGAATCCGTTGGGCTTGGTGAAGGCGTTGCCACCACAGGGAACGCGCTCGCAATCACGTTGCGAATCTTGGCGATCGTTGCTGGGGTGAGGTAGGCCGGATAGGCGCTTGGGGCGAAGCGGTAGAGGCGCACTGGCGCCGTTGCTGCACGCGAGAAGAGATCCACCAGATTCGGCAGGGAGCTGCGCGGCAGGTCCGTCCACACGTACCCCTTCGCCGCGGCTGCGAGTGCCGGCGCATTCAAGATCGTTGCCGCGCCAAGTTGGTCACGAATCGCGAGCAAGAGTGCCTGCTGTCGTCGCATGCGGCCGTAGTCGGAATCTTGGTGGCGGCTCCGCGCATAGGCCAGTGCGAGCCGCCCATCGAAGTGTTGCAGCCCAGAGCCAATACGCAACTGGATCGAGCCGAGCACTGGGTCCGGATAGTTCTTGTCGTAGATCGGCTCCGTGACGTTCATGTCGATACCGCCCATTGCATCCACCACCTTGATGACGCCCCAAAGATCGGCAACGAGCACGGCATCAATCGGCCGCTGTGTGAGTTCCGAGATAGTGGCGCGTACCGCGGCGATCCCCGAGACGCTCCCCTCGCCAGGCCAGAGCTGCGGATAGTAGAAGGTGGCGTCGGTATAGAGCTCGTTCAAGAGTTTCTTGAAGCAGCCACATGGGCTCGCGTTTCGGGCGGCACCAGGGGGGAGCGGCACGTTCACCATATTGCGTGGGAAGCCGAACATCGCCACGCGCCCAGTGGCGACATCAACCTCAACGAGCAGCATCACATCCATGCGTCGACTCCATCGATCAGCGCCCGCGTCGGAGCCGAGCAAGAGCAGATCAAACTTTCCGTCATCACCCCACGGGATTGCGCCGGGCCGTGCCCACGGCGTGGTGACGGTGAGCGAGGGGAGGGTCCCAGTACCGCCACCGCGGGGCGGCACGGTTCCAGGACTGGCGGCGATCGAGCTGCCAGGAGATGGTGAGATATCTGGAGAGCCTGGGTCGGAGGCACTCGGCTGCGCGCTTGGCGAAACTTCGGCGAACGTTTCATTCAGGAGTTCGTCAAAGGCGATCAGCGAGCGACCAACGGCAACGTGCGGCGCCACGATGAGGAGGAGTGCCGCGATCACCACCACAGCGCGGTCACGTGTTGGCAGCCGCGACCCACGCACGACGTGTGCTGTTGCGCCAAGACGCCATCCGCCGATGACGAGGTTCAACAGCCCAAGTGCAAGGAGCGCTCCCGGAGTGACCAAAATGATGAGGAGCTGTGTTGTGCCGCCGACCAGCGCTACGAGGAGTGCTGCAGCGAGGAGGGAGAGGAGCGGCGCAGCGAAGAGCACTGCCTGTCGACGATTGCCACGGAGCCAGTGCCCCGCACCAGTGAGCAGCGTGGTCAGTAGAGCGGCACGCACGGGTGAGATTGCGGTGCGGGTCCGATTGGGGCTGGCAGGCTTCACCCCCTCATCCTCCCTGATCTCGGGGAATTGTGGGGAGCCCTCAGTTGTTATGCGAGAGGTAGTGCACGCCCTTTTGCCTTCGCTTCGGCAGCCTTGGCCGCCCATGCGCCGAGAACCTCATCTTTGTGCGGGCGGATTGGGCAGTGGCCATCCTTATTGCCCGCCTCGTCGCAGTAGCCGAGCGGCACGCACTTGGGTGCCAAGAAGCTGCCGAGGAACGGGCTCACCGCAAACACCTCGTGGCGGATCAGCTGGAAGAGGCGGCGGATCTCCCACTGCGCCATGGTGCAGAGGCGCAGGCCTGACATATGGATGAGTGCACGCAGGTTGACCGTCATGATCAGGTTGGTGCGCGTTGCGTTCGGGAAGACGAAGCGTGCATCTTCGGCGGGGATGCCTGCTGATACGAGGTCGCCGTAGAGGCCGAGCGCACCCTGGGTCGCCTCTTCAAATCGCGCACGCACGGTTTCATCGGCTTCGGCAACAGAGCCAGGGAGCATCGTGGCCGCCTTCTTGAAGGTGACGTAGCGCTGCGACTGCTGATCAAAGGCGACACCTGCGCGATGGCGCACGAGCTGGTGGCTAAGCGTTCGGGTGACGCCGGTGATGGCGAAGGTGAAGACGATGTGCTCAATGGTGCTGCCGTGGCCCGACTCAATGACGCGGCTGACCAGCTCGCGCTGCTTCGCTGGGTCGATCTCGCCCGCCTCAGCGCGGCGATAGATCTCCTCTGGCGGCAGCTCGGAGTAGCAGGTGCGGCAGGCGGTGTAGATGATCGGCACATAGGAGCGCTCGACGATCTCGCGATCGGGGAAGAGCATCGTCGCCTTCATGCCAAGGTCGTGACGACCTGGGTTCTTTGGAATCCCGCTCTTCTGCTTCTCGCTCATCTCAGTAGTAGTCCGAGCAGGAGAGGAAGTAGCCGCACTCGCAGATCATCTTGCACTTGCGATCAATCATCTGCGCGCCGCAGTTGGCGCAGCAGGTCATCACCAGGCCAGGATCAATCTCAGCCAAGGGCGTTGGCGCCACCGACACCGTGGCGTTTTCGTCACTTGTCGGGGCTGGAGCGGGCTGATTCAACATCTGCAAGATCCTACCGCTCCGCGGAGGAGGGTGCGTTGCGCGATGCCTCCCAGGGAGCCCCTAGGCCGAGCCGCGCCCCCATCAGGAGTTGGGCCTCGGCCAGCACCATGCTCGCGGGGGTCCCGCTCGGCAGCACGTGCACAACCTCAAGGTCGGCGGGGCCAACCACTAGGCGGCGTCGCACGAAATCCACGAGCTCTACCCAGGCATCGCCAACAAGCAGGAGTGGCCGCGCGTCACTCACCTGCAGCAGGTTCCAGGCGACGGCGATCTCGGCAAGGGTGCCAATGCCGCCGTCAAGGCCAATCAGCAAATCCGCCTCCGAGAATAGGCGCAGTCGGTCGAAGAGATCAGCTGAATCAATGCGGCGAGTCACCGCCTCATTCGCGGGGAGGCCATCCCACGAGGTGACGGTGTACCCAAGCACCTCGCCACCTTTCGACTTCGCCCCGCGCGATGCCGCGCCCATGACCCCCTCGTAGCCGCCGGTGGCGACGGTGTACCCGGCCTCGGCGAGTGCCGCCCCTAGTTCGAACGCTGCGACCCATCGCGGGTCACTCTCGGGTAGACGCGCCGACCCGTAGACGCCCACGATGAGGCGCTCAGTCATTACAGCGCGTGCCTTCAGGTGGGAGCGTGCCACTCACCAAGAAGTTGATGGCGGCATCGTCAATGCAGGCGCTCTTCCCGCCAACGCCGGTGTGCCCCTCGCCAACGAACGTCAGCAGGTGGCCACTCTCGAGAAGGTCTGCCATGCGCTCGGACCAGGCATACGGGGTTGCGGGATCGCCGGTCGTGCCCACCACCAAGATCGGCGCAGCGCCCGCCCCATTCACGACGGTTGGTAGTGGGTCGGCGCTCTTGTAGGGCCACACGCCGCAGAGCAGCCCGCCAGAGGCCTGGCCGGCGGCAAAGTCCGGCGCCTTGCTGACGAACTTCTCGTAGATCGCCTTGTAGCGCGCAATCGACGGCGTTGTTGGCGAGTCGATACAGCTGATCGCAGGGAAGGCTTCCATGATGTTTGACTTGTAGGTGCCATCTTCCGCTCGATCGAGATACGCATCGGCGAGGAGGCTCAACAGGTATCCGTCTCCCTCGCTCGCACCTGCGAGCCCCTGCACGGCGTAGTCCCAGTAGTCGCGGTTGTAGAGCGTCATCACCACGCCGGTCCAGGCCATCCCAGAGTTCAGCTTGCGCCCATCTTCAAGTTCGATCGGTTTGTCATCGAGGCTGTTCATCAGTGTGTCGAAAGCGGCGCGCGATTTGCCCGCGCCGAATGGGCAGGCGGTATCCGCATCGCACCAGGCGAAGAGGCGATTGAGTGCCCCCTGAATAGAGACGCCCTGCTCGCCGTACTCCGACTCATCGGTCGGTGCCATGTCAACAGCGCCGTCAAGAATGAGGTTGCCAGTTGAAGCGGGGAAGAGGGTGGCGTAGACGGCGCCGAGGGCGGTGCCGTAACTGAATCCGAGGTAATCAAGCTTCGGCACGCCAAGGCCGACCCGGATGCTCTCCATGTCGCGCGCCGATGCTGTGGTGCCGATGTAGGCGAGCATCTCGCCGGTGCCCGCCTTGCACTTGTCGGCGAACCACTGCGCGTCGTTCAGTGCCGCCGTCCAATCCGTTGCAGTTGGTCGATCTGGGATGCCAGGGGTGACGGCCCAATCGTCCATCTCTGAGTCGCTGAGGCACTCGACGGGTGCGCTGCGATTGACGCCGCGCGGATCCCACGACACAAGGTCGAAGCGATTACCGATCTCAGCCGGCACAACGCCACGTCCCGATTCAGCAAGGATGTTGATACCAGAAGAGCCAGGGCCACCGAAGTTCAGGAGGAGTGGACCAACCTTGTTTGCCTGATCGGCGGCGGGGAGGAGGGCGACGGCAAGTTCAATCGTCGGCCCATCAGGGGTCAGGTAGTCGCGCGGCACGGTGATGGTGGCGCAGAGGAGCTCTGTGTTGCCGCCAGTAACGGGATCGGTGACGGGGCAGCTCTGCCAGTCGATGGTGCCGCTCGGAACGAAGCTGGCGGTCGGGCTCGGTGAGCTGCTGACGAGGCCCTCACACGCACTGGTTGCAATGGCGACGATGAGGAGCGCGACGATCGCGAGACGGGTGCGGCTCTCTGTGACCGTGCGCATTGGTGGCCTCCTCTTTGTTTCGCCTCTTTGCTCAGTTGTAGCAGAACGCCCCAGCCGCCAAAGGCGACCGGGGCGTGACCTGCACAAGGTTCCGCGTTAGATCAGCTGCAGCCGCTCGTCGTGCCGCAGGTCATGCACTTGTAGCAGGCTGCATTGCGCACCATGATCGCGCCGCACTCCATGCACGCAGGTGCATCGGACTGATTCTGGAATCCGAGTCCAGCGACTGCCAGCACACCACCCGTGGCCGCTGGTGCGGCTGGGGCAGCTACTGGTGCTGGGGTGGTGATCGCTACGGGAGCCGAGACCGACCCCGTTGCGCTGCCGCCCTTGCCGCAGGTGCAGTTCGGACCGCACGACTCCACCGCACCCACGCGAACCGTGGCTGGGAGGGCGCCGAGGACCGGACCGCCATCGGTGCGCTCCTGCAGACCGAGGATCTCGCGATCGCCGGCTGGCAGGAAGCGGCTTCCGAGGTAACGGAAGACGTAGTCCACGATCGACTTCGCCAGTGGGATCTCGGCGTTGCCGGTGAATCCGCTTGGCTCGAATCGCACGTGAGCAAACTTGTTGACCAGGTCACGGAGTGGCACGCCGTACTGGAGCGCCACGCTGACGGAGGTCGCGAAGCTGTCGACGAGGCCGCTCACGGTGGAGCCCTCCTTCGCCATCTTCAAGAAGATCTCGCCTGGCTGACCATCCTCATAGAGGCCGACGGTGAGGTAACCCTCCTGCCCGGCGATCTCGAAGCGATGGGTGATTGCCGTGCGCTCCTTTGGCAGGCGTCGTCGCGCTGCACCGGCACCAGGCAAGATCGCAGAGGCGACTTCGGCGATTGCCGCTTCGTCCTTCTTCTTGCTGGTGTTGAGCGGCTGCGAGCGCTTCGAGCCGTCGCGATAGATCGCGATCGCCTTGAGGCCAAGCTTCCAGCCCTGCAGATAGACGCTCTCAATCTCTTCGGCGGTGGCAGCCTCTGGCATGTTCACCGTCTTGGAGATTGCGCCGGACAGGAACGGCTGCGCCGCCGCCATCATGCGCACGTGGCCCATGTACTGGATGGAGCGCTGGCCGTTCTTCGCCTTGAAGGCGCAGTCGAAGACTGAGAGGTGCTCGTCCTTGAGGCCTGGGGCACCCTCGATCGTCTCCTGCTCGTCGATGTACTTGAGGATCGCGGCGACCTGCTCGGCGTTGTAGCCGAGCTTGACGAGCGCCTCTGGGACCGTCTGGTTGACGATCTTGAGGAAGCCCTCACCGACGAGCTTCTTGTACTTGATCAGGGCGATGTCTGGCTCAATGCCGGTCGTGTCGCAGTCCATCATGAACGCGATCGTTCCGGTTGGGGCCAACACCGATACCTGGGCGTTGCGGAAGCCGTGCTTCGTGCCGAGATCGAGTGCTCGATCCCAGGCATCGGTTGCCGCCTTGGCCAGGTCCTTCGGCAGCGTTGCCGTTGGGATCTGGTACGAGGCGTCACGGTGCTTGCCGATCACGCGAAGGAACGGCTTCTCGTTCTTCTTGTACTCAATGAACGGTCCGCCGTGTGCCGCCGCCGTCTCGGCTGACTGCACGTAGGCCTCGCCGGTCATGATCGAGGTGATCGCGCCAGCGTAGGCTCGTCCCTCGTCGGAGTCGTACGCCAAACCGCGGCTCATCAAGAGCGCGCCGAGGTTCGCGTAGCCGAGCCCGAGTGGGCGGAAACGGTGGCTGTTCTCGTCGATCATCGGCGTTGGGTACGACGAGTTGTCCACGAGGATCTCCTGCGCGAGCAGGGTCAGCCGCGAGGCGTACTTGAAGGACTCCACGTCGAACTCGCCATCTGGGCGCACGAACTTCATGAGGTTCAGTGAGGCCAGGTTGCAGGCGGTGTCGTTGAGGAACATGTACTCCGAGCACGGGTTCGACGCATAGATGCGGTCCGTGTTCGACGACGTGTGCCAGTCATTGATCGCCGTGTCGTACTGAATGCCAGGGTCGCCGCAGACCCACGCCGCCTCCGCCATCTTGCGGAAGACTTCGCGTGCCTTGAGCGTCTCTACCGGCTCGCCGCCAACAACGGCGCGTGTCTGCCACGTGCCATCGCTCTCAACAGCCTGCATGAACTCGTCGGTGACGCGCACCGAGTGATTCCCGTTCTGGAAGAAGATCGAACCGTAGGCCTCACCGGTGAAGCTGGCGTCGTAGCCGGCCTCAATGAGTGCCCAGGCCTTCTTCTCTTCGCTGACCTTGGAGTCGATGAACTGCTCGATGTCAGGGTGCTGCACATCGAGGATCACCATCTTCGCGGCGCGGCGCGTCTTGCCACCGGACTTCACAACACCAGCGAAGGCGTCAAAGCCCTTCATGAACGAGACAGGGCCAGAGGCGGTGCCGCCACCGCTCATCTTCTCTTTAGCGCTGCGGATTGGGGAGAGGTTGGAACCTGCACCCGAACCGAACTTGAAGAGCATCGCCTCGGTCTTCGCGAGGTCCATGATCGATGACATCGAATCCTGCACACCATTGATGAAGCAGGCCGAGCACTGTGGGCGCTTCTCAACGCCAACGTTGAACCAGACTGGTGAGTTGAAGGCCATCTTCTGATTGACGAGCAGGTGGGTCAGCTCGGCAATGAAGGCGGCGCGATCCTCATCGGACTTGAAGTAGTGCTGCTGTTCAGCCCATGCATCAATCTGACCGGCTACACGACCGATCAGCTGGCGAACGCTTGTCTCGCGCTCTGGGCTGCCAATGTGGCCACGGAAATACTTCGAGACCACAACGTTGGTGGCGAGCTGTGACCATGAGGCGGGCACCTCAACGTCCTTCTGCTCGAAGACGCTCTTACCGCTCTCGTTACCGATGGATGCGGTGCGGGTCTCCCACTGAATTTCGTCGTATGGATGAACGCCGGCGGTGGTCCAACGTCGATCCCAGGCAAGGCCCTTTGTGCCCTTGCCATCAAAGCTCAACGGTGGCAGCGGCTGCGCCGTCGCCTTCTCAATCGTTGCCTTTGTTGCCGCCTTCGCGGCGTCTACCAAGCCCGCCATGTTCTACTCCCTCTTCTGCCTCGAAATGTGAGGCCCACCATCTCTGTTCCCAATCAACGATTGGGCGCACAAAGCCCCTGCCGTGTAGCAGCGGGAGACGAATCCTATGTCCCCTGTGGTGTGGCGTCAATCCCCCAACCACAACATATGGTGGTGTTACAGGCAAGTGTTACCGCACATGTTGTGGTTTGGCTGCATTTCGCCTTTGTTACAGAATTTGCCGCACGGCGGGAGCCCGGCCCACGCTCAACCGAGGCGATTGGGTAGGGGAGGGGGTTTGTTACAGACCCGAGTAGGTGTGGAGTCCAGTGAACCAGAGGTTCCCGGAGTAGGTCAGCAGTACGGCGATAAAGCCGATTACCAAGAGGAGGGCGGCGGGCCGACCCTGCCAGCCGCGCTGGCTGCGGGCGTGCAGGTAGACGGCGTAGATCAGCCAGGTAGCGAGGGCCGAGGTCTCCTTTGGATCCCACCCCCCGAAGCGACTCCAGGCGATGGAGGCCCAGATCGACCCAAGGATGAGCATTCCGGCAAAGAGCGGGAAGGCAACAGTGACGGCGCGGAAGGCAACCAGATCAAGGCGCTTTGCCGGTGGCAGCCAACTGTATCGATCGGTGTCGCCTTGGAGCAAGTAGGCGACACCTGCCGCAAAGGCGAAGGCGAAGATGCCGTAGCTCAGCATCGCCATGCCGACATGGATGGTGAGCAGCAGTGGATGTTGCAGTGCGGGCACCAAGTCAACCACCACATTCGGCAGCGTTGCCGCATAGGCGAGTAGTGCAAGCGCAACGCCGTAGGCGATGGTGCTGAGTGCGGTGAATCGCTGCTTGCGATCAAAGACGATCGCTGCAGCGCAGATACCGAAAGCGAAGGAGATGGTGAACTCGTAGAGGTTCCCCCATGGCCCGCGGCCGACGACGATGGCGCGGGCGATCAGCGCAACGCCGAGCGAACTCGTTGCAGCGATTGCGAGTGCGCCAGCGATCCCACTGATCGGGCTCGACGATTCGGCGGGGGTTGGCGCGCCACCATCGAGTTGCTCAGCGAGGTTGCCGCGCATCGATGCAGCAGCGGTCGCGAGTCGTGGCGTGACGGCGCGGTCGCCTTGAGCTACGAGGACAAGGTGCACGACATAGAGGGCGAAAGCGCCGACGAGGGCAATGGCTCCAACGACGACGAGGTAGAAGGAGAGGGTTGCCACTTAGGCGCGAGCCGCGCCGCCAGGAGGCGGTGCAGCGGGGCGCTCCAAGGCGATCGGCGTTCGGGCGCGGAGCTCAAGGCCGCAGGCGTCGCAGGTGCTGCGCTCTGCGATACGAACCGCGAGACAGCTAGGGCAGGCGATCAGGAGCAGCTCGCCGCGGAGCGAGCGGGTGCTCCCATTTGGATAGATCGCCGCCTCACTGGCGGCATAGGGGCGCCCGGCGGGGAACTGCGGTCGCCCATCGGCACCGATCGGGGCGGGGGTGGGGAGGGGTGCGCCAACCTTCAGCTGCGCGCCACGCTTGGTGATGCCGACCAGGGTCCAAATGCCACCTGTGGAGAGGAGCCAGAGCAGCACAAGCGGGGCGATAAAGACGGGGAGGAGGCCGATCAGGGCGGCCCAGTCCGGCGTCACAAGGGCGGGGACGAACGTGCTGATCCAGGCGAAGAACTCGGCAATACCTGCGGCAATCTCGCTCATGCTTTGATCCTAGCGGGGGCGCGGCGGACGCGTTGCGGGGCCGCGTTTCGCGGTCGCCCCGCGCCCTGGTCGCCAGCGTCGCTCGGAGTCACCCTCATCTTTGTTCGGCGCGGCACGTCGTGGGCCAGATCCGCCAATGCTTGGCGGGCGCCCGCCGCTTCCAGCGATTGGGGTGCGTGGCGGGCCGCCAATGGCGTCGCGGAAGTAGCGGGCGCTGACCACGGAGGTACCGAGCGCCGTGCACCGTGCGGCAAGGCCGCGGTCATCGGTCACAACAACGATGCGGTCAGCTGAGCCAGGATCGGGTGTGCCAATCGCCTCGACGATCTTGTCGTCAGCGGAACGCGCCCCACCATCGCGGAAGACCTCGATCGCGACCCCGGGGGTAATGGTCCGGCGCAGCGTCGCCTCGAGGTTGTTGAGGCGCCCCTCATCTCGGCCACCGACGAGGTTGTTGCCGTCCACCAGCAGGCGCTTCGCGTTGCGTAGGGTGACGCGCTCCTGATCTACCATCGCCGCATGCTCCTTTGTGTTGATCTTGACGGGGTTGTCTACCGCGGCAGCGAGCCGGTGCCTGGTGTCGGCCCGCTCCTCACGGAACGCGTTGCTGGTGGCGATCGCGTGATCTACGTCACCAACAACAGTTTCCTGCGCCGCGTTGAGTATCGCTCACGCATCGAAGCGTGTGGTGCACCGCTCTCAACACACGGCATCGTCACTGCCGCATCGGCCGTGGCGCAGCACTTTGTCGAGAAGGGGTATCGCCACATCTTGGTGTACGGAGCGGAGGGTCTCGCCGCCGAGCTGCGCGACGCTGGGCTCGACGCCTGCC
Organism: uncultured Chloroflexota bacterium; assembly: GCA_903938075.1. Classification (GTDB taxonomy): domain Bacteria; phylum Chloroflexota; class Limnocylindria; order Limnocylindrales; family Limnocylindraceae; genus Limnocylindrus. Next base: position 43,358 of record CAJABS010000116.1, read on the forward strand.
GCACCGCCGAGTTTGATGGGCCAGAGTCACTCGCGGTGTGGGGGGTTGATGCGGTCACAGTCGGCCTCGACCGCGAGGCCGATTGGCACGACCTTGCCGTCGCCACCGACGCCGTGCGCGCCGGAGCGCCGCTCATCGTGCCGAACCGCGACGCCAACTACCCCGATCCGGGTCGGCTGGTGCCAGGCACTGGTGCCGCCGTCGCAGCGCTGGAGGCGGCTACTGGGGTGCGCGCAACCGCGATCGGTAAGCCAGCCCCCGATCTGCTGTTGCAGGCGGCGGCACTCGACGGGAGCGACATTCGCGACGCGATCATGATTGGCGACTCTCCCGCGACCGACATCGCTGCGGCGAATGCGGCGGGGTGTCGCTCCATTCTGTTGATGACCGGCGTTGGCGCAGGCGTTGGTGCGGTGCAGATCGGCGACCTGCCCGAGGCGCAGCGCCCAACCTGGGTTGCGCGTGATGCGGCGGAGATGGCGGGCATCCTTGCTACCGCCACAGCGAATGGGTCTGCACGTGGCTAACAGCTTCCTCGACCTATGGCGCGCGTCGGGGCGAGACCACGAGCTCGGCAAGACAGGCTCACTGCCAGCCCCGCTTGATCGCCTCAACGGCGAGACACTCGCCGCGCGCGATGGCGCACACCCACTCGCGTTCCTCACCGGCGCTGAACTCCTGACACCCTGTACGGGCGGCCTTACCGGCGACATCGAGATTCGCGCAGGGAGCCTCGTTGGTGGTGAGATTCATGCCCGTCTCCGTGTTCGTGCAGCCAAAGAGATCAAGGCGCGCGGAACGCGCGTTGCCCTCAAGGGGTATCTCGTCCGCGAGGTCACGCAATCGCACACAGAGAAGGTGGGCGATCAAGAAAACACCACAACATGGATCGAGGTGCTTGCCACCGAGATTGCCAACGTGCCACTGATTGAGATCGCCGTGCCAGCAACACTCGCCCCAAATGATGAGATTGATCTCGCGATGCTTGCACCCGCGCCAAAACTTGGACCACCCTCCGTGCATCTCGGTGCCTATATGGTGGTCTGGACGCTGCAGGTGGAGTGGGACATCGCCGCGGGCGCCGACGAGCGGGTGGCCGCCGTCATTGACGTTGCGCAGAACCCAGACCTGCTGCGATCGGGTGTCCTTTCGCTCGGTCCGTCGGCGATGATGGCCGCCTGGTCTGAAGGGGAAGTCTCTATGGATGTGGATCCAGCACCACCCATCGCACCAGGCAGCACCTTGAAGGTCAACGTTCGTTGGCCGAGCGCCTCTGGTGGCCGTGGCGCCCGCGTGGAGCTCTACGCCGACCTAAAGATGGCGCTGCCGGTGCGCATTGCTGCCGCTGCATTAGCAACGAGCGACCTTGCGAAAGGGAGCGAGATTACGTTTGAGATCCCAAACGACGCACCGCCCGTGTTTGACGGCGCGGGCCTCTCGCTTCGCTATCGCATTCGCGTGCTGATTGATCGCCCGCTGCGCAGCGATCTTGCTGCAGAGCGCAACGTGGTGATCGGCTAAGCGACGCTGCGCAGAGCCGTTGCGGCAATGCTCGTACCGAATCCAATAATGAGCATCTGACCAACGATGCGTGTTGCGGTGACCGCGCGCTCTGGAAGGATGCGACCCGCCGCCGCGCCAATCCCTCCCAACAAGAGTTGCCACGAGAGGCTTGCCCCCGCGGCGCCAAGGGTGAAGGCGACGGCGTTCATCGGGTCGCTCCCGAGTCCTGGGAGCCCGATGGCGAGCGCCAAGAAGTAGAGGATCGTTGCGGGGTTAATGGCGGTGAGGGCGATGAAGCGCAGGTAGAGCTCCCGCGCACTCCCGCGCACCCGCGGATCGGTGGCGGCATCAGCCCTGGTGCTTGAAGCGCGGAGCGAGAGGAGCCCGCGGACTCCGATTGAGATCAGAATGCCACCAGAAAGGACCTGGAGCGGCACGAGCGCGACGGCGAGGAGCTGGTTGAGGAGGCCCCCCACCACGAGCGCCAGCGAGCAGAAGAGCAGGTCGACCGTCGCCGCACCAGCACCAGCGGCAAAGCCGCGGCGGAGGCCACCCATCATCCCCGTCTCAATGATGAGTACGGCGATCACGCCAACAGGGACAGCGATTGCGTAGCCTGCGAATACACCCGCGAGCAGTGCGTCAAACATCGGCGCATCATAGAGTAGAGCGGCGACCCTAAGAGGTCCTCGAAGCGAATTGGGAGGTTGTATGGCACGAGTCTTTCTCACCGGTGCAACGGGATTCGTTGGGAGCCACGTGCTGCCAGCACTGCTGAACGCAGGACACTCCGTTACCGCTCTTGTACGCAGCGATGCACGTGCGACGGCGCTGCTCGCGCGCGTAGCCGCCTCCCCAGGCAAACTCGAAACGCGCATTGGTCATGTCAACGATCGCGCCTCGCTCGACGCGGCGATGGTCGGCTGCGATGCGGTAGTGCATCTTGTTGCTCTGCCACGCGACTGGAACGATGGCGCCGACCTTGAACGCGTCAACGCCGTAGGCACCGCCACAGTCGTCGCCGCGGCCGAGGCGGCTGGCATCAAGCGCTTCATTCACCTCGGTGCGCTCGGCGTACAGGAGCGACCGGAGTTGCACTACGCCAGCTCCAAGGCGCGTGGCGAGGGCTTTGTTCGCGCCTCATCACTGGACTGGACGATCCTCAAGCCGAGCCTGATTTGGGGCGAGCGCGACGGCTTCTTCAACATCGTCGCGGCGCTCGTCAAGATTCCAGCCCCCGCTGTGCCAGTTCCTGGCAACGGGAAGAGCCGCTTCCAGCCGGTCTGGGTTGGCGATGTTGCCCGCGCCATCGTGCAGGTGCTCGACACGCCGAAGGGGAGCATCAAGGCATCGTTCGAACTAGGCGGTCCGCGCTACTGGACCTACGCCGAGATCACCCGGGAGGTGGCGCGTGCCCTTGGGAAGCGCCGCATCATCATTCCAATGCCGGTGCCGCTCATCACCCTCGTGGCGCGTATCTCTGAGGCGATTCGTCTCCCGTTCCCTGTTGCAACAGATCAGTTGCGCCAGTTGGCACTAGATAACATCGGCGCGACGGATGCGGTCGAGCGCGAGCTTGGCTTTGCCCCAGTCGACATGGGTGGCCGACTCGGCTACCTCAAGCGGAAGATCAGCAAGCAGTAGGCGTCGCCGCCGCGAGGAGGATCAGATGAAGATCATCATCACAGCCAAGAGCGCTGCGGCCAAGGCGGGCGTCTTGGTCACCCCAGTCTTTAGTGATCAGCTCGACGCGCCGCATCTTCGTGAAGCTGACAGCAAGAGCGGCGGACGCATTGCTGCACTTCGTGCCATCGGCGAGGGGACAGGGAGCCGCTATAGCTGCACCCTCACCAGCGCTGGCCGACTCCCTGCCGAGCACCTCCTCTTGGTCGGCGCTGGCACTCGCGCCGACTTCGGACGACAGGAGCTGCAGCGTTGGGCGGCAGCTGCAACACGTCGCCTCGCCGGGCGTAAGGTCACCCGACTCGCCATCGATGCCACCGGCATCGTTGCTGCGCTGACCAGTACCTCGCCTGCACTACGCGCCGAGGGTGGCGCGGCATTCGGCGCAGGGCTCTCCGCGAGCGCCACAAAGCAGAGCGATGCCGTGGTGATCGCCGTCGACTTCATTGTGCGCGGTGTCATTGATGGATCGTTCCATGAAGGTGTCGGCGGGAAGAGCGTGATTGAGGCGCAACCTGCCGCACTTACGGTGCTTGAGATCATCGTGCCAAGTGGAAGCGATCTCACGGCTGTACATGAGGGCGCACGTCGCGCAGAAATCATTGCGAGCGGCGTCGTGCGCACACGACGCTGGTCAAACTATCCGGCGAACGAGATGCCGCCACTCGGCATTGCAGAGGAGGCGCGCGACCGCGCACGTGCCGTTGGGCTTCGAGCCACCATCATCACCGCCGCACAACTGCAGCGCATGGGCGCAGGCATGTTGGTCGCCGTCGGCAAGGGATCGAAGAATCCACCCTGCCTCGTCGTGCTCTCAGGCGGTAAGCCCGGCGCGAAAGACCCACTCGGCCGCCGCCTCGCCATGGTCGGCAAGGGCGTCTGCTTTGATACGGGTGGCATTTCGCTAAAGCCACCCGCCGAGATGGAGGAGATGAAGCACGACAAGAACGGTGCCATTGCGGTCCTTGAAGCTGCGGCAACAATTGCGCAACTCGATCCGGGTCGACCAATTCATGCCGTTGCGGCGTGCGTCGAGAACATGCCGGGCGGAAACGCCACGCGACCTGGTGACGTCGTCACCGCCCTTAACGGGAAGCGTGTCGAGATCACCAACACCGACGCCGAAGGGCGCCTCATCCTTGGCGACGCGCTGCACTACGCGGAGCGAGAGCTCGGCGCAACACACCTTGTTGATGTCGCAACGTTGACCGGCATCGCCTATGCCGCATACGGTGGCGAGATCGCTGCCACCTGCGGCACCGATGCAGGATTCCTCGATGAGTTCCACCTCGCCGCACGCCGTGCAGGAGAGGTCTACTGGCCGTATCCGCTGGCAGAGGCCTACGTGAAGAACATGTCGACCTGGTCGGCTGACTTCCAGAACTCGGGCTCACGTGAGGCGTCACTGGTTCGTAGCGGCCTCTTCCTGCGTGAGTTCGTGACCGTGCCATGGGTGCATCTCGATATTGCAGGGACCGCCTATCGCCGCAGCGTTGCCCCATTCGCTGGGCGCGGCTCCACGGGGGCGGCACACACCTCTCTCGTTGAGCTGGCCATGGGGGGTGGCGTCCGTCGCTGAGGCTGATAC
>CAJABS010000117.1 GCA_903938075.1 uncultured Chloroflexota bacterium
CCCAAGAGGAGGCGCTGCGATACGCCGCGGGGGCGAGTGGTGGTCTCTTTACGATCTTCGGCATCATCGCGATCGCGCTCATGTTGAGTCGCATCTCGACGCGCGTCGACAAGCGCGGTCCGTTTGGCATCTCACTCATTGGTCTCGGCGCGCTCGTTGGCGCACTCACGCTGCTCGCCATCAGCCCAACGTTCACCATTGACCTAGTGGCGATGGTGCTCTACGGCATCGGGTATGGGCTGATCTTTCCGGCGGCCGCGGGGGCGATCGCCATCGCCAGTGCCCCCGAAGAGCGCGGTCGCGCGAACGGTGCATTCAACTTCTCGTTTGACCTTGGGATCTCGACCGGGCCGATCCTCGGCGGCCTCGTCGCAACCGCGGTGATCGGGGTGACCCCGTTCGCTGGTGGGCTCGCCCTCGTCGCCCTCTCCCTCGCCCTTCTCCCCCTCGCCGCACGCGGCGCAGCACGAGGCGCCACGAGGGGCTGAGGCGGGATCGGCTGATACACTCGCTCCCCTTGGGGCTATAGCTCAGTTGGTAGAGCGCTTGCATGGCATGCAAGAGGTCAAGGGTTCGAATCCCTTTAGCTCCACCAAGCCGCCAGATGGCGCGCTTCGGAAGGAGAGGAGCCCCACCCGTGGCCGAGCAAGACGAGCGACTCGAGCGGTACGACCCGACCGAGATTGAGCCGCGCTGGCAGCGCCGCTGGGAAGAGCTTGGACTCCACACCACCGACCTCACCGATACGAGCAAGCCCAACTACTACCTGCTCACCATGTGGCCCTACCCATCGGGCGACCTGCACATCGGCCACTGGTACGTGAAGACTCCGACCGACGCGATTGCGCGCTACAAGCGCATGCAGGGCTTCAACGTCTTCTACCCGGTCGGCTTCGATGCCTTCGGCCTCCCCGCCGAGAACGCCGCGATCAAGCGCAAGATTCATCCGCGCGAGTGGACCTACGCCAACATGGAGAACATGCGCCGTCAGCTGCGCAGCATGGGCGCCTCATTTGATTGGAAGAGCGAGGTTGTCACCTGCGACCCGGTCTACTTCCGCTGGAACCAGTGGATCTTCCTGAAGTTCTACGAGAAGGGCGTCGCCTATCGCAAGCAGGCCCCAGTTGATTGGTGCCCGTCGTGCCAGGTCACCCTCGCGCGCGAACAAGTCGAAGGCGTTGATCGCGTCTGCTGGCGCTGCTCAACGCAAGTAACGAAGCGCGACCTGACGCAGTGGTTCTTCAAGATCACCGACTACGCCGATGAGTTGCTCTCCTACGAGGGGCTCAACTGGCCAGAGCCGATTCGCACGATGCAAACGAATTGGATCGGTCGCTCCGAAGGTGCCGAGGTTGATTTCACTGTTGCGCCAGCAGCACACCATGCCGGTGGTGAGAAGCTGCGCGTCTTCACCACGCGCCCCGACACGCTCTACGGCGCAACCTTCATGGTGCTCGCACCAGAGCATGAGCTCGTCGACACCATCACCACACCAGAGCAGCGCGCTGCCGTCACCGCCTACATCGAGGCAACGAAGCGCAAGACCGAAATTGACCGACTCACCACCACCAAAGAGAAGAGCGGTGTGGCCACTGGTGCATTCGCGATCAACCCGGTGAACGGTGAACAGATCCCCGTGTGGATCGCCGACTACGTGCTTGCCGGCTACGGCACGGGCGCCATCATGGCGGTACCAGCGCACGACGAGCGCGACTTTGAGTTCGCTCAGCAGTTCGGTCTGCCGATCAAGCCGGTCGTGGCACCAGCGAGCCTCGCCGCTACACCAAACGAGGTACCGCTCCCGTATGTGGAGAAAACTGAGGGTGCCGCCGTCGCCGTGAACAGCCCAGCCTGGAACGGCGCCGCCTGGCCCGCCTCACTCACCAAAGCGATCGCCCACCTCGAAAGCAGCAAGAGCGGCGAGAAGAAGGTCACCTACCGCCTGCGCGACTGGCTGATCAGCCGCCAGCGCTACTGGGGCACACCGATCCCAATCATTCACTGCGAAACCTGCGGTCCGGTCGGCGTGCCGGTGGAGCAGCTCCCCGTCACGCTCCCTGATGATGTCGACTTCAAGGCAACTGGTGAGTCGCCACTGAAGACCGCCACCGCGTGGCTCAACGTGCCCTGCCCGAAGTGCGGTGGCCCTGGCCAGCGCGAGACCGACACGATGGACACCTTCGTCGATTCGTCGTGGTACTGGTATCGCTACCTCGCACCAAACAACGAGCTCGGCCCTGTTGATCGGAAACTGGTTGATGCCTGGTGCCCAGTCGATCAGTACACCGGTGGTGCCGAGCATGCGGTGATGCACCTGCTCTACTCGCGCTTCTTCACCAAGGCGATGCGCGACCTTGGGCTGATCGGTGAGTCAGAGCCGTTCACGCGCCTCTTCAATCAGGGCCAGATCCTTGGTGCCGATGGTGAGCGCATGTCGAAGTCGCGCGGCAACGTGCAAGACCCAGACGAACTCGTCGGCCGACATGGTGCCGACGCGGTGCGCCTCTTCTTGATGTTCATGGGCCCGTGGGATCAGGGCGGCGCATGGTCGTCGAGCGGCATCAGCGGCATGGTGCGATTCCTTGGCCGCATCTGGACGCTCGCACTTGATCCACACGGCAAGGAGCCGGGTGATCCGAACTCTGGCGTTCTGCCAGAGGGCCAAGACCAGTCGGCGGGTGAAGCAGCAGTGCGCCGCGCGGCACACAAGGCGCTCGGCGGCGTGGGCACCGACATCGAAGCCTTCCGCTTCAACACCGCCGTTGCCAAGCTGATGGAGCTCGCTAACGCGCTCTTCCCGTATCGCGGCAGTCCGGTTGCAGGCACCGCGGCGTGGAACGAGGCGATCCACTACCTGCTCGCCGGCATCGCCCCGATGGCGCCGCACCTCGCCGACGAGATGCACAGCCGCGTGCAGGCGGCCGCGGGCATCA
>CAJABS010000118.1 GCA_903938075.1 uncultured Chloroflexota bacterium
ATGGGGGGCTGGATAGGGAGTATGCACGCTGGATAGGGCTCTGGGTAGCCCCCGCTAGGTGAGGAGCGTGAGCGCCGCAGGGCGCACGGTGAAGCGTGCGGGGAGGCGTCCCACGATCTCGCCGTCGGCCTCGATCTCGACGGCGCGGGCGGCGGGACCGCCCGCCGGTGCGGCGAAGACGTTGGCCCCCTGGGAGACCGTCACCTTCGGATGCGCGTAGTGGGTCCCCTTATAGACGAGCGGCAGGCTGACCACGAAGTCGCTGCGGGCGATGTCGCCGAAGCGCACCACCTCAAAACGGCCATCGTCGATGCGGGCGGTTGGCGCCACATGCATGCCGCCGCCAAACCAGGCGCCGTTGGCAATCGCCATTGCGGCAACAGGGCCACTCTCTGGCGCATGCTCGTCGACGCGTGCCTCTACCAGATCCGGGGCGTAGCTTGCACCGGCACGCACCGTGGCGAGCCCAAAGGCCAGCGCACCAGCGTGGCGCTTCAGTTGCGGGTACTCCTCAAGGGCGTGGGCGATGCGGGCCGTGACCCCGAATGAGGCGATGTTCAGGAAGAGGCGAACACTTCCGTCGCTGAACTCAATCTGCCCAACATCAATGGTTCGTGCCGTAGCGCCGCGCGCCAGGTGACGCGCAGCATCCACGGGTTTGCGCGAGATGCCGATGGTGCGCGCAAAGTCGCGGCCAGTGCCAGCGGGGATCAGCCCCAGCTGCACGGCGGCAATGCTGCCATCGGCTTGGCGTAGGCCGTTGAGTGCCTGGCTCGCGGTGCCATCACCACCGAGCACGGCAATGCGCGTCACGCCGTTCGCCACCGCTTCGCGCACGATGCGCTGCGCAGGGCGATCCTCTCCCGCACGCGTGACCGAAATTTCAAACTCGCCCCAGGATTTGAGCTCTTCGAGCACACGTGAAAGCACGCGTCCGGCGCGGCCTGCGCCAGCAGCAGGATTCACCACGAGTAGCGTGCGCGGCAAACTCATCGTCTATCGCGCGACGAGGAAGCCGCGGCCGATCGGATCGTTGTCGTCAAGAACGAAGCGTGCGCTTCCCGTGAGGTGCGCGCTACCGCGTACCTCGGGAATCACCGCGTTGCGGCCCTCCCACTCTTCGGTACGTGCGACACGCCCGTGGAAGACCGACTCGCGACCGAGGATTGATTCAATCGCAATCTCTTCGCTCGTTGCAACCGCACCACGCGCATGGAGCACCGCGAGCCGTGCCGACACACCTGAACCGGTTGGTGACCGATCCACCTCGCCCTCAGCGAAGAGGCAGAGATTGCGTGAGTGGTGAGAAGGATCTTCGGGCGGCCCCGAAATGATCGTGCCGTACAAGAACGAGAGGTCGGCCTCTTCAGGGTGCGAAACGCCGAGCGCTGTAGCGAGTGCACCGCCAGCACGCAGTGCGGCACGACCCGCGTCGGTAATCGCTCGACCGGCTGCTGCGAGTGCGGCGGCGTTCTCAGAACGCATCTCAATGCCGAGCTGTGAAGCATCGATGAGTGCATAGAAGGCACCGCCGTAACCGACATCAACGGTGAGTGAACCGTAGCCGGGAACGGCGATGGCAACGTCAAGCGCAGCGGCAAACGACGGCACGTTCTCAAAGGTCACTTCGTGCACGCGGGGTGTGCGGTTCGCTGCGCGCGCCGCAGCGAGCTCGCTCTCGTGCACATGAGCAACAGCGCGCACGAGGCCGCACGGCGCATCAATCCCAATCGGTGTTGCGATTCCTGTAGCCGAAATCGCGCCGCTCTCAACTAGCGCAGTGGCAAGCGCAATGGTGCCGTGACCACACATGGTCGAATAGCCCTCGTTGTGCATGAAGAGCACGCCGACCTGTGCCTCGTCGTGATCTGGTGGCACGAGAATGCCGCCGTACATGTCGGCGTGGCCACGCGGCTCCCACATCAGTATCTTGCGCAGATGATCGTGCTGCTGCAACGCAGATCGACGTCGCTCCAGAATGTTTGTGCCAGCAAGTTCTGGGTACCCGCTCACCACAATGCGGAACGGCTCACCCGCGGTGTGATAGTCGAGCACCTCAATTGCAGCATTCGCTGCGGCAGGTGGGGCGTCGATGCGCAGGCGCGGTATCGAGCGACTCATCGCGCGAGCAGCGTTCCAACGTTCTGCTTCTCGGCGAGATCGAGAAGCAGTTCGGCATACGCCAAGTCGCAGGCAGAGATGCCTAGGTGGTTCACCAGCGTGGTCACACGGCCTGCGCTCTCAATGCGCGTGTCGCCAATCTGCGCGTCGGCGGCGGGCCACCCACTCAGCTTTGGTGTGCGGCGCGTGTCGTCGTACTGGGCGGCACTATCGGTGATCACGCGGATTGGGCCACGCGCGCTGAGTGCGGCAATCACCCCAGCGCTAATGGTTGCTGCGTAATCGATCACGAGCAGCGTGGCGCCGGGCTCAATCAGCTTTACGTCAATCGGTCGTGGCGGAGTATCGAAGGCGGCGGCGGTGACGATGATGTCGGCGCCACGAATGGCGTCGTTCACTGACTCGGCAACGCGATCGCCAGGGCGCAGTGGCAGCTCACTGGCCGCACGGCGTGAATAGAAGGCAACGGTGGCGGCTGGGTGGAGCGCCGCGAGCACGGCGCGGTGAGTGGCGGATTGGAGCCCGCCGCCGATGATTGCCCCCTTATAGGGAGCGCCAGAGGTTGCCGCTGCGGTGCTTGGTGGGGCAATGCGCAGGCCAGCCCCCGAGACGGCGGCGGTGCGGGCGGCGGTCAGCTCGCCAGCGGCGACGATGCCGCGGAGACCACCCGCCTTCGGACGTTCCACGAGCACCACGCCGCCGATGCCGGCGGCGCCTCCCCCGCTGATCCACTTCGCCCCTGCAACCCGACCCGCGTCTAGATCGATGGTGGCGGGCATGGCGTGAGCGAACGGGGCACCAGCTCCTAGATTGAGTGGCACCTTCGGTGGCTGGTGCGCGGTGCCAGTGGCTACCGCGCGGAGCGCCCCTTCAACGAGTCCGATCTGCACCTCTATAGAGGGGAGCAGCGCCAGCACA
>CAJABS010000119.1 GCA_903938075.1 uncultured Chloroflexota bacterium
GAGACCCGCCACGAGATTCCTGCAACCGTGGTGCCGCTCCCCTTCCTCGACCTGCCGCGCAAGCGAAGCTAGGTCGCTGCGGCTAAAGCCGCGCCGCTCGCTCCAGGGGAATCCCCCACGCGCCACTAATGCGTTCCGCGGTTAGCACCTCTGCTGGTGTGCCATCGGCTGCAATGGTGCCGTTCGAGACCAAGATCACACGCGAGAACCCATCGCGCACAATGTCGAGCTCGTGGAAGATCGCCACGATCGTGCGCTTCGTCTTCATGATCGTCTCGTCGCCGGCGAGGCTGGTGAGCAGGTCGGCGATTTCCATGCGGTGACGCAGATCTAGGTGCGCGGTTGGTTCGTCGAGGGCGAGGATCGGCGTCTCTTGCGCAAGGCCAAGTGCAATGGCGGCGAGCTGTCGCTCACCGGCACTCAAGGTGCGCACATCGCGGTGCTGCAGATATGTTGCGCCAACGCGTTCAATCGCCGCAGTGGCACGTTCGCGATCATGGGCGGTTGGGCCAGCCGGGCCACGACCGTGTGGAATGCGACCGAGTGCGACGAGGTCTTCGACGCGCGTGGCAAAGGGGAGCGTGATGTCGGAGCTGACGACGGCAATAGAGCGAGCGATCGTTTCGCGCGAGAGGCGCTGAATCGGCTCAGTACAGAGGATCACTTCCCCGCTTGTTGCAGGCACAGCGCCGCTGAGTGCACGCATCAGTGTGGTCTTGCCGGCGCCGTTTGGTCCCACGATGGCGACGCGTTCTCCTGGGCCAATGCTGAGCGAGACGTGGCGCAGGATGGGGGCGCCGCCAAGGTCCACCTGCAGGTTTCGTGCGCCGAGTAGTTCGTAGGGAGCGGTTTCGTTGACCCTCATAGGGCGTACCCGGCACGCGCGCGGTGTAGTAGCCAGAGGAGGAACGGTGCGCCGATCAGGGCGGTGATCACGCCGACTGGCACACCAATGGTGCGGGCAACGGTATCGGCAAGGAGCAGGAGGAGCGCGCCGCCGATTGCGGAGAGTGGGAGCACCGCGCGTGGGTCGGAGCCGACGGCGAGGCGGGCAAGGTGCGGCACCACGAGACCGACGAAGCCGACGAGACCGGCGAGGGCAACGGCCGAGGCGGTGGCGAGGGTGGCGAGCGCCACGGCGATGCGGCGCTCGCGGCGCACGTCGATGCCGAGGTGCGTTGCCGCCTCATCACCAAGCAAGAAGGCGGCGAGTGCGCGGCCGCGACGTGCGAGCAGCAGGGTGGCGATCGCGATTGGGAGCGCAGCGGCGGCAAGGCGCGGCCAGGTGACGCCATCGAGACCGCCGAGCAAGAAGCCGAAGATGGCGCGCAAGTTCGCGCCACTTGCGAGCATCACGAGCGAGAGCGCTGCGGCAAGCAGTGAGGCGACGGCGTAGCCGACAAGCAACACACTGGCGATGCGCTCTTCGCCACTGCCGATACCAGCGATGCGCCAGACCAGCGCCACCGAGGCGAGTGCGCCGATGAACGCTGCGAGCTGTACGCCACCGAGCTCCCAGGCGATGCCGGTGATCGGTACGAGGAAGGCGATCGCGGCTCCGAGTGCGGCGCCACTACTGGTGCCGAGCACATACGGATCGGCGAGTGGGTTGCGCAGCAGCGATTGGAACGCGGCACCCGACGTTGCTAGCGCCGCACCCACCGCGATGGCGGCAACGATGCGTGGCAGGCGAATCTCCATGACGATCGCGGTCGATCCAGCGCTGAGCTCGCCGCCCACCGGCAGGCCGAAGAGGCTCTTCCCAATGATCGCGAGCACATCAAGTGGCGCGATGTTCGCAACACCGAAGCCGACCGCGCCAATCGCCACGACGACGAGCGCCGCGAGCGAGAGGAGCGTGACTCGGCGAACTCTCATCACTGCGGAAGGACTGTTGGGTGCAACTGGGCCACGATGGCGCGGAACGCCTCCGCGATGCGCGGTCCAGGGGTAGTCACAAGGTCGCCATCAATCGGACGCATCGCACCGCTCACCACGGCCGGGATGGTTCCCCACCCTGGTCGCGCCGCAACGGCCTCTGCCGTTACGCCGTAGATGGAATCGCCGAGCAGGATCACGGCGGGGGCGGCGGTCACGAGGGCCTCAAGGGAGATCTCGTAGACGCCGTTCACGCCGCTGCTCACGAGGTCGCCTCGGGCCAGCGCCACCAACTCGGCGGCGTAGTTATCGGGGGCGAGGCCGTAGATAGCGCCCGTCGCATCGATCTCATAGAAAACGCTGACCGAGGGCTGGTCCTGCACGAGGGCGGTGAGCACAGCGATGTCGGACTTGGCGGTCGTGATGACTTCTGCAGCGGCGACACTCGCACCCGCCGCATCGCCGATCAGTTGCAGTGTTGTGTAGACACCACTAATGCTTTTTGGATCAAGGATGACGACCGTGACCTTGGCAGCCTTCAGCTGCGTGATGGCGTCATCTGGAGTGAAGCCCGAGCCGCCGACAAAGACAAGGTCAGGATTGAGCGAGATGATTGCCTCAACGTTTGTGCCGGTGAAATCGGCAACCTGTGGTGTCGCCGTGAACGCGATGGGGAGGCAGCTACAAGCTGCGACACCAACGACGCTCTGATCAAGCCCAAACTGATCGAGTGCCTCAAGGCTTGCTGGGGTGAGCGCCACGATCCGCTGCGGCTTCGCTGCGATCGTTACCGAAATGCTTGCATCGTCAGTGACGGTGCGTGGGTAGTCGGCTTCAACGACTGGTGTGGGGCTCACTGGCTGCAGTGAGTTGGTGGCCTCTCCGCCGCATGCGCTGACGACGAGTGCTGCAACGAGCAGCAGGGTGAGATGAAAAAACCGGTGCGCGCGAACGAAAGCAGTCATGCTTCCTCCCTTGCCTCGAGGGCCTAAGCGTTTTATGCCGCGTGTCCGGCGACCGGACTTATGGGAGCCACTCCCAATAACCGTTGCGGGACAGTGCTGGAATCTCACCAGCTTCGCGTCCACGCGGCGTTGCTGCGGGGAATCTACCACCTGCCTTTCGGTTGTGCAAACGCGGCCGATACGCGCGAGGTGTCAGAGTGCGCCTCCGCTCTCGCCCCCGCTCTCACTCCGGAGGGAGCATGTTTGCAACGGTTCTCCTCGCCGCCGCACTTACGGTGTCGCCGCCCAACGAGAGCGCTGCGGTCTTCGCTAATCGCACCGCCTTCGCAGAGGCGTGCACGGGCGCGACGAACACCTTCCCCGATCGGCTCGCCCGACAGGCGCGCACCGCGCTCGACGCGCTCGGCTGGGAGGTGGGTGGCGCCGTGGGGCCAACCTTCACGCGCCGCGCCATGGTTTCGGGTGCCGCATCGGCCGCCTTCTATGTGCACAGCCATGGCGCTCTCTATTGGGACCCGAAGTCTGGCAGTCGTGCCGGTGGCTTCCGCGCCGATGCGGGGCTCTGCCTCGGCGCCCCAATCGTGTTGCCCTCCGAAATCGCGGCAATGCGCCGCGGCGCACCCGCAGCCTCGCTCGTCTACATCTCGAGTTGCCATAACGGTGAACGAGCCTCGCGCCTCCCTGGTGCATTCGGCATTCCCCAACGCAAGGTGCAAGGTTCTGGAGAACCCGACAGTTTTTACGTGAGCTATGCCGGCACGGCGTGGCAGGGCGCTGCGCTGCGCTTCGAGCGCGCCTTCTGGCGTGGACTGCTTGATGGTGCAACGGCTGGCGCTGCGTTTGATCGCGCACTCCTGAGTGCCTACAACCCAGCACACCTCACCCCAGAGTGGTGGGGCGGCTACAGCCATCTGCCACACGCACCATCGGCGACACTCCCCGATCTTGGGGGGCGACGATATGTATAGGGTTCGCTGGGCTCTCTCACTACTGGTTGCGGTCACTGCTGCCTGTAGTTCGCCTGGCACGGCGATTGCGCCGAGCCGTGCTCCTCTCGCTGATGGCGCGGGGATCAGCGTGCGACCGATCGCGATCGTCGCCGCACAGATTCTCTCGCCACTGGAGTTGCGCGGCCTTGTTGCCAAACCGTTCATCGTGGTGCGCAGTGAGAGTGGTGAGCAGCGGATTCGCCAAGTGATGATCAGCACGAATGGTAGTGAGGTGCTGCGTGTGGAGAGCGCACTCGACGGTTCGCTGCGTCTTATTGCCAAGAGTGGCGTGGCGCTCGAGGGCGGTGGGCTCAGCGAGAGTGCGGCGATCGCACGAGCACTGCGTCACTTAGTGCGGCTGGGTCTTGAGATGCCTGGTGGTGGGCCAGAGGTGCGGAGCGCGGCAGGTCGAACGCTCGTGAACTGGGAGCGGAAGGTGCGCGGCGTGCCGGTGCCTGGTGACGGCACGCGTGTGGTGTTGAACGAGAGTGGTGAGCTTGTTGGGGTTGCGGTAGAAGAGTCTCCCCTTGCCGCGCCGCCCGCACGCGTCACTCGCGCCGATACTGCGCTGCGTGCCGCTGCGGCGCTCGTACCGAGCAGCGCACTCGTTGATGGGAAGGCAGAGCTGGCCTGGGTGCTCCCTACTGAAGGGGCTGGTGAGGGATCGGGTCAGCGCACGCCGCGCCGCCTCGCCTGGTGTGTGGGTGGGGTGCTGCGCGATGGCGCAACGTTTGAACTGCAGCTCGATGCGGGGAACCTTGCGCTACTCGGGTGGGATGGGGCGCCGTAGCTGAGAATGGTTAGCCGCGCGCGAGCTTCTCTCCAAGGTGCAGCAGGTCATCACGGAGCTCGGCAGAGGTTGCCTCGGCGTAGACGCGCACCAGTGGCTCGGTGCCGCTAAAGCGTACGAGCAGCCAGCTGCCGTCGGTCGTGAAGAACTTCACGCCGTCGTTGGTGGTAAGCGGCACGGCGCGCACCGCGTGGCTGCCGATGCTGCTCGGTGGCTTGCCGACGAGTTCGGTGGCGAGGCGCTCTTTCACCGCGGGGTAGGCGGCGCGGTCGATGTGTACATCAATGCGCAGGTAGTACGAAGCGCCGGCGATCGAGGCGACGTGCTCCATCACCGAGCTCATCGTTGGGCGACCGAGTGCGCGCTCACGAATCAGCAGGTCGAGCAGGAGCAGGTCGGCGAAGATGCCGTCGCGCTCGGGGAGGTGCATCTTGAAGCCATACCCGCCCGACTCTTCGCCACCCATCGATGCGCCGGTCTCGATCATCTTCGGGCCGACGTACTTGAATCCGACCGGGGTCTCGTGCACGGTGACGTTGTAGCGCTCGCCGAGTCGTTCGCCCATGGAACTCTCGTTGACCGTCTTCACGATCGGGCTGAGATC
>CAJABS010000120.1 GCA_903938075.1 uncultured Chloroflexota bacterium
GCGCCGAGGAGACGGGCAATCTTGTCAAAGGCCTCACCCGCTGCGTCGTCAATCGTGCCGCCGAGGCGCTGCATGGCCCCATCGCGCTCGATCCGCACGAGCAGCGTGTGCCCGCCAGAGACCACAAGGCCAATCGCAGGGAGTGTTGGTGCCTCAACCTCTGCCGCCTCGCGGAGCCAGGCGGCACGGAGGTGACCCTCAAGGTGATTCACGTTAAGCACAGGGAGGCCGCGCGCCCATGCCCAAGCGCTCCCGATTCCGGCACCGACGAGGAGCGATCCGACGAGGCCGGGTCCGGTCGTCAACGCCACCCCCTCGATCTCCCCCGCAACTCCGAGCCCCTCAGCCTCCTGCAGCACCTCGCCCAGAAGGCGCGGCAGCCACTCATGGTGAGCACGCGCCGCCACCTCTGGGATCACGCCGCCGAACGGTGCGTGGATCGCCGTTTGGCTCGCCACACGTTCCGCGAGTACTTCACGACCGCCGCGCACGAGGGCGACCGCACTCTCGTCGCAGCTCGATTCAATCGACAGGAGCAGTCGCTCACGCATGGGCAAGGCGCTCCATAACGCGAGTACGCAGGGCAGCTTCAATCTCCAACTGCGTTGGGCTTTCAAGCTCCGCGGTGGTCATCACCAGCGCATCTTCGCCGTTATCGTCGTAGTACCGAATCCGTCGACCGACTTCAGCGAACCCGAATGACCGATAGAGGCTCTGGGCGTCAACATTTGACACACGCACGTCTAGCGTTGCCACGCGCGCGCCACCCCGACGAGCCTCCTGGAGTAGCTCAAGGAGTAGGATCGTCGCGACGCCAGTTCGGCGATTGGCAGGGAGCACGGCCATCGTCGTGATATGTGCCTCGTCCACCATTAACCAGATGCCACCGAAGCCAACGAGCACACCGTCGATTCGGGCACCGACGTAGCGCGCCAAGCGATTGGTCGTTAGCTCGGTGGCGTACGCGCTGGTAGGCCACGGTGCTGTGAATGAGATCTTCTCAATGACGGCAACCTCGTCAAGATCAGCAACGGTGAGTGGTGCAAGTACTGGCGCGCGCATCACTGCCCCTCACTACCGCGAGCAGGTGCTGGATAGCGCAAAGTGACATGCGCAACGGCGTCACCAGCCTCGCGAACAAGCGCGCATGCGGCGACTCCGCGGCTCTCCTCGTGCGCAAAGCGTGGAGAGGCAGACTCCCGAGAGACGACAAGCGCACCGCTCTCCGACACCTCGAGCGATTCACGAGTTCCGAGCGCAATCGAGAACGATCGCTGCGCCGCCTGCCAGATTGCGTGATCTGACGAACTTTCGCGCAGCGGGATCGCCAGAGCCGTGGCAATGCCAACTGCAGCGGAGGCCGCAACGCGAGTGCCGCTGTAGCTTCCGGGTCCGTTCCCTACGACAACATCCGTGAGTGCGGCGCGTTCGGCCTGATCGGGGGCGAGGCTGCTGATGCGCTGCAGTAGTGGCTGGTCATAGAGGTAGTCCTCAGCTACGCACACGAGTGCCCCCTCATGATCCTCGACGATTGCGACGATGCAATAGCCAAGGGACCCGTCAAGGACAAGGGATCGCCGACTACCCACGATCGCCACCACTCGTGCCGAACACGTCATCAAGTGCTGCGCGGAGTTCTGGCCGTGCGCCGCGGATTATGGCGGAGCGTGTGCCCTCATCGGCGGCTGCCGCGAGGTGAACGCTCAATACGTCGGCGCCCTCGGCTCCAAGCCCCGCAAAGTGCTCGGGCCACTCGATCAGGGTGACGCCGTGCTGCTGTCGCTCATCGATGATTCCGGCGCGCAGGGCATCACTCCCTGGAGGGAGTCGATAGGCATCCACATGCCAGATCGGCAGGTCGCCACGGTGCTCAGAGATCAGGATGAACGTTGGTGAGGTCAACTCTGGCTCTGCATGCAGTGCGGCCCCAATTGCCCGAGCAAGCGTTGTCTTGCCGCTCCCAAGGTCACCAGAGAGTAGAACTCGATCACCGGGGAGGGATGCGCCGATCGCTGCGCCGAGCGCCGTCGTTGCATCAAGGCCACGGAGCGAAATGGTGACGACGCTCACGCGGTAAGGCGCTGCAGATCACCAAGGGGGAGCGCGACAAGATCGCCGTTGATCTCGATGGCACCTTGTGGATCGGATGGCTGAAGGTCCGCGAGGCCACGCCATGTGCCGTAGCAGCCCGCCAGCGGACCGCCGATGACAACGGTGTCCACAACGAGACGCTCCCCTCCGCGCTGTGCCGCAGCGATAGTGAGGCCGGCAGGGTGCCGCTCAAGGCGAACATCACTCTCGTGCAACGCGTGGAGTGCCTTCCCAAGCTCGGCGGCCCACTCGTCACTCTCGCGACGCCCACCGAGGATCAGAAGACCAAACGGGGCTGGTGCAACACCTGCAGCGACGCGCCGATCAATTGAGGCGCTGAGCGCCTCGCGCTCGCCATCACTGAGGCTTCCGACCACAAGCCCACGAATGCCTACGGCGCGGGCGCGCAGCACGGTTTCAGGGGATACCGAGACCACCGCCAGGATTCCCGCTTCGTGTGCCGCAGCCCACCCGCGACTATCGGGCTCTGATGCCGAGAAGTGCAGGCGCCCCTCTACCTCGTCGCCAAGCAGAAGGCGCCCACCAAGGCCGCCCGTTGCGCTCGCAGAGCGCGGCAGAAGGGCCAGGGGCGCATCAATGGGGAGCACTCGCGGCGGCGTTGATGACACTGGCGCATGCATCGCCGCAGGCATCGCTTCAACAGGTGGTGCTCCACGGACCACACAGATCCCAGCGGACCCACCACGCAGCGATGCGCGCACGAGATGCCCCTCAGTTTCAACCTCGATGTCGGCAGCCTCCCCCGCCTTGACGTCAAACTCCAGCACATCGTCAGAAGGCAAGGCATGCTCCTCCGCACCCGCTCGAATGAGCACCACTGCGCCAGGGTGATCGGCGACGACCAGCAGATCACCAGCGGGGGCGAGGAGCTGCTCCGCGGTCGCGCGAGCCAGGTCTGCTCCGGTGGCTTCGTTGAGCTGCTCGGTGCCGAGCGCCGCCAGTACCCCAGCGCAATCGAGAAGAACGGTTGTGCGACCAAGGGCGACGAGCGGCGATAGCGCCACCAGTGGCACGGCACCCGAAGAGAGATAGGACGCGAGCTGACCCGTCACAATCAGTACCTCAGCGCTCACGGACGTACCTTGATCATCCAAGCGCTCCGCGATCGACTCGATCGCATCAATGCATGCGGCAGCACGAATCTGATCGCCAGCAACATCCCGGCCCGACATCGGTCGATCCGCGATATCGCCGAGCCGATCAGCGACAGCGGCGCGATCGCGATCCCCGATCGAACGCAAGACCGCATCACAACGGCGGCGGCGCTCCACTGCATCGGTAGGGATAAGTGCACCCTCGGCAATTGAGCGCATCTCCCCCGCGACGCCTGGTGTTGACCAAGCGATCCGCCCCGCGTCATGGGCAACGTCAAGAATTCTCACAGGGACGCCGAGCGCCTCTGCGCAGCGCCCCGCCGCACGACCGAGCGAGCTCGGATCTCCGCGCAGCGACGTGGAGATCGTGCCGCCCTGGTCGGCACCGGCAGCACTCTGCAACATCTTCTCGACGGCGTTGCCATCAGCCCCAGTTGGCAGGGTGACGCTGCTGAGCAACCTTGTCGGTTCAGCGTCTGACATCAGCGCGTAGAACGTGCGATCAAGATCCTCGCGAATCAAGAGGTACGACGATCGAGTCATTTCTCGTTCACGTAGTGGTATCCGCGCAGATCACGCAACGCTACAGGCTTGCCGTTCACCGTGTACACGCGCGCGAGCCGGCTGGTGAAGCTGGTTGACACCTCATTGGTGATCGTCTTACGCCGTTTTGCCACGTCGACCGGCTCAATCAACTCGCCACCCGAGGCACCGATGAAGACGACCTCGTCACTTTCGGCGAGGTCGGTAGCCGGGTGATCTGTGGCATCAATGGTGATGGAGTCCATTGCAATCGTGCCAACAACGGGGAGACGGATGCCGCGCACCAGCACCTCAGCCACGCCGCGCTCGTGATACGAGATGCCATCGGCGTACCCAATCGGCAGGGTGATGATTCTCGATTCGCGCTCAGCGATGAATGCTGGGCCGTACCCGACGCCATGACCAACGGGAAGGGTCGCGATGCGCACTGGACGAGCGGCTAGTCCGTAGACGCGCTCGATGCCGATCGTTGCAGCAGTCATCGTTGGCCGTAGCGCGTTCGGCACAACGCCGAAGAGCGCAATGCCAACCCGTGCAACCTGCTGTGTATCGCCAATGGTGAGCAGCCCTCCCGATCCCACAAGGTGCGCTTCAAGTTCGGGCGCTTGGGCTGCCGCCTGCTCAAGGATCTCTTCTTGTAGGCGCGATCGCTCCACGTTCTCGGCGGCAGTGAGATGGCTCCAGATGCTCCGCAAGAGAACGTTTGGATTGCTGCGGAGCACAGCGATCTGGGCTACGAGATCGCTTGGCAAGATGCCGTCGCGACCGAGCCCAGTGTCTACCTCAATGTCAACGCTCAGCGGGGCGAGCCCAGAGAGATCGGCACTCATGATCTCGCGCACCACGGCGGGTGATGAGGCGGTGACGCCAATGCCTGCTGCAGCAGCGTCGCGCAGGTGGGCAGGGGCAACGCGCCAGAGGGCTCGCACGGGCCCAGTAATGCCAGCGTCACGGAGCTCTTGCGCCTCATCAAACGTGGCAACAAGTACGGCGCGCGCGCCCGCGTCGAAAGCAGCACGCGCAACAGGCACGGCACCAAGGCCGTAGGCGTCTGCCTTTAGCACCACGTCAAGGTGACCGCCAGCCGGAAGCTTCCCCTTAAGGGCGCGGACGTTCGTTGCAATCGCATCGAGTCGAACCTCGACCCAGGCATCACGCCCAAGCGCTGGCAGGCCAGCTTCCTGAATTCGTTCGGGGAGCCCGCTCATGCCTGTGGCTTCCCTGCCGGCTCCGCAAGGAGGGCCAGCTCCTCGCGCCGAAGCGCTTTAATGCGCTCGATTCGTGCGAGGAGCGCCGTCTCGGCCGCATCAAGGTCTTCGCCGATCTGCGGCGGAAAGAGGTAACGGCCACCAGCGGTGCGTACGGCATACGCGATCGCAATCGCATATTCGCGTTCGTGGCTAATGGAGAGAGCGACGTGCTGGATGCCGAGCTGCGATGCACGTGCAGCGGCGCGATCGTGGAGGCGCACAGAGGGTTGCCCAGTTGGTAGGCGCTCTACTTCAATCTCCTGCCAGCCGATGCCACGCACGCCAAGGCCGAGCACCTTGGAGACAGCCTCCTTTGCAGCCCAACGTCCAGCCATCGTCTCGGGTCGGCCGCGAACATACGAGCGCTCTGCGGCGGTCAGTACCCGCAGCTCAAACCGCTCTGGATGGCGCCGCAAGACGTTTGCAATCCGGTCCACGCGAATGATGTCGATGCCGATCTCTGGCGTGCTCGCCGCGTGCTCTCCCCCGTCCATCACTCGACGGTGACGGACTTCGCGAGATTCTTCGGCTGATCAATGTCAGCACCCGCGAGGAGTGCCATCTCATACGAGAAGCGCTGCAACGGAATGGTTGCAATCAACGCAGCAATCTCTGGGCGGGCGGCTGGGATCACCACGGCGTCCGTGGCAAAGCTCGTCCAATCGTCCACACCCGAGACCACAGCAATGACCGGAGCTGAGCGGGCCTGCGACTCCATCAGGTTGCTGACAAGCTTTGGCAGCACAGGAGAGTTCAGCACCACCGCCACCACCGGATGATCAGCACCGAGGAGACTGATCGGACCATGCTTCATCTCTCCAGCGGCGATTCCTTCGGCGTGGATGTACGCGAGCTCCTTCAGCTTTAGTGCTCCTTCAAAGGCGGTGGCAACCCCTGCGCCCCGGCTCACAAACATGAAGCCACTTGAGCCGAAATACTTCTTTGCAATTGCTGGAAGTGCGTCTGACGCGTCCAGTGCAGCCGAAGCCATGGCAGGGATCGTCAGTAGTTCGGTCGACCAGGAGCGCAGATCCTCTGCGGTAAGGACGCCTGCACGGCGGGCCAAATCAAGCGTCACGAGCAGCGTGACGAGTGCCTGCGAGGTGTAGCTCTTCGTTGCTGCTACGGAGATCTCTGTGCCGGCTTGGAGTAGAACCACTGCATCTGCCTCGCGCGTCAGCGAGGAGCCTGCGGCGTTTACGATGGCGAGAACGGTCGCGCCCGCAGCTTTCGCAACGCGCACGGCACCCAGCGTGTCGGCTGTTTCACCAGACTGCGAAACAGCAATGACCAAGTTCGCCGGACCGAGTGCCGGCGGATCGTAGCGGAATTCGCTGGCAACGGTCACACGCACCGGTACGCGCAAGAGACGCTCTGCAAGCGTGGCCGCCGTGAGTGATGCGTAGTATGCCGATCCGCAGGCAACGATCTCAATAGATCGCGCTGCGGCGAGAGCGGGTGCGATCGCGTCAAGTTCGCTGATTGCTACCCCGTCAACCGAAACTCGTCCGAGCATGGCCGCAGAGAGGGCCCGCGGCTGCTCATCCATCTCCTTGCGCATGAAGTGGGCGTACCCCTCTTTACGTGCCGCAGCACCATCCCAGGTGATCGTTTCAACTTTGGGGGCGAACGTTGCGCCAGTGGAGTCGTACAGGGTGATTCCGCCGCGCTGAAGATCGGCAAGGTCGCCGTCTCGCAAGAAGATGATCTTGTTGGTGTGCTCGAGCATGGCGACAGGATCGGAGGCAAGGAACTGCTCGCCTTCACCGAGCCCGACGGCAAGCGGTGCTTCACGTCGCGCAGCGATGATCCGACCAGGCTCGCCGCGGTGCATGACGACGAGTGCCCACTGCCCGTGTAGCCGAGGTAGAACAGCCGCTACCGCTAGGCGAATGTCACCCTGGTAGGCGTCTTCAATCAGGTGGGCAATTACCTCGGTGTCAACGTCGCTGGAAAGGGTGTGTCCCTTCCCCATTAGCTCCCGCTGCAGTTCGGCGTAGTTCTCAATGATCCCGTTGTGGATGATGGCGATCTCACCGTGCTCATCCATGTGGGGGTGGGCATTCAGGTCGGTCGGCGCACCATGGGTGGCCCAACGCGTGTGGGCGATCCCAGCAACTGAACCGGTTGGCAGCTCATCAAGGACACCTTCAAGATTGGCGAGGCGGCCCGCACGCTTGCGCATGGAGATCTCGCCCCCGGTTGCCGCAACGGCGATTCCCGCGGAGTCATAACCGCGGTACTCAAGGAGGCGCAGCCCCTCAATCAACGTCGTTGAGACGTCGCGTGAGCCGATATAGCCGACGATCCCGCACATAGCGGTAGTCTACCGCCCGCGTACGAGGCTCGCGGCAACCTCAATCAAGCGCTCAACGGCGGCGCTGACGGCTGCGTGATCTGGGCCCTCGCCCATCACCCGAAGCAGGGGCTCCGTCCCAGAGAGGCGCACAAGGACACGTCCGCCTGTCTGTGCGAGTGCCGCCTCCGCCTGGCGAATGGCGCTCTGGAGTTCCGGAGCGGCGAGCAGTTGCTCCCCCGTACCTGGGGGCACTGGCACCGTTCGCTGCAACTGCGGATCCAAGGGGACGGCATCCGCCAACTCCCCAATCGAGACTCCAGCCCGAGCCACGAGTCCGAGCACGGTGATGGCACTGAGGAGGCCGTCGCCGGTTGGCGAGAGCTCAGTGAAGAGGAGGTGCCCACTCTTCTCGCCACCGAAGCCGCCCTGCCCTGCGGCGAGTCGTTCGGCGATGTGCCGATCGCCAACGGGGGTGCGCTCGAGGCTGATCCCGTAAGCGGCAAGGTGGCGCTCTACCCCGCTATTGGTCAGCACCGTGGCAACGGCACGCTCAGACCCAGCGACTCCCCGCCGCTTCCGGTCAATGGCAATGAGGGCGATCAGGACATCACCATCAATCGCGCGCCCAGCCGCATCAACCCCGCGGGAGCCGACCCGCCCTCCGCCCCGTGCTCCCCGGGCTTCGAGACGCAGAGCGCGCGCATCTTGTGCGATGTCGTGTCGGTGGACCACGCCATCAACGAGGAGCTCTCGCGCGTGCTGCTCGCTGGCGGCGAGCTCCCCATGCACCTCTCCTCCTACTCGAGCACGATGCACAACCTGCTCCTGACGGAGGCCGCGGGGCAGTCGTGGGCCGTGACGCTCTCGCGCGCCTTCAGCCGCGTCGTCTTCGTGACCTTCGACTCCGACGCCTCGCGCGGCTAC
>CAJABS010000121.1 GCA_903938075.1 uncultured Chloroflexota bacterium
CCACCTGCGTGGCAAGCACGGTGCAGGTGCCCACGTTCAGTAGGCGCAAACGCCACGCGTTGACAAGGCCATCTGGGGCCAGCGCCTCGCAAATGGTCGGCGTGCTGATTTCATAGCTCACAAGGAGACCTGAACTGGCCGTGGCCGTGAGGTCTGGCGGAGCGGTGCCGAACGGAACGTCTGCCTCGGAGAGCAGTGGGCCAATGCCGAAGTTAATCGATTGCGGTGTGCCGGTGATCGTCACATGGAACGTTGCGCTTGCCGCCACATGGTCGGCGGCTGCAGGCGTCTCCGCGTTCAGCGTGCAGGTGCCGGTGCTTGTTGCCGTGAGCGTGCTGCCAGCAAGCGTGCAGTTCGCCGCAGTTGCACTAGCAACGACCAACGTGACTGTGCCAGGCATATCGCTCGACGCCGAGACGGTCGCGGTCTCACCAGCCGCAAGGCGATCTGGCGCAGTGATGGTGAGTGTTGGCTGCGCCATGTCGAGTGCGCCAACAGCGTCGAGGAGCCCGACGCCGCAACGGCGTTGGCTGCCCGTTGGCGTTTCGCTCGTGGTGACACAGGGTCGAACAGAATCGGCCGGGAAGGGCCGAGCACCCGCGTAGAGTGCCGCTTCAATTTCGGTTGGGCCCCATGTTGGATGCTGGCTTGCTACAAGCGCTGCAACACCAGCAACGTGCGGCGCCGCCATGCTCGTGCCTTGGTAGTTCGCATAGCTGTAGCCAGTCGCGGTTGTTGCACCGGTGGCTACAGTGGAAAGGATGCCCGAATCGCGCGGCATGTCGCCACCTGGTGCTGCAATGTCGATGCTGCTTCCGAAGTTGGAGTAGCCGGCGAGCCCGCCAACGCGGCCTGTCGCTGCGACCGTCACGGTGTCGTTGCAATTTGCTGGCGTGAAGCTCGCAGCATCTACCGTGCTGTTGCCTGCGGCCGTCACCACCACTGTTCCTGCCGCGCGCGCCTGGGTGATGGCGGTTTGCAACGTTCCCCAGCATGCACTGCCGCCACCAAGCGACATGTTGATCACGTCGGCTGGGTGCGCGTTAACGGTGAGACCATAGTTGCTCCACTGCTGGCCATCCCACGTCGTGGTGAGTCCAGCGGCCCAGCGAATACCGTCAATAACATCATTGAATGACCCGCCACAGCGACCGAGTACGCGCACATGCAGAATGGAGACGTTTGGTGCAACGCCGCTGATGCCAGTGTCGTTCTGCGCTGCGCCGATCGTTCCTGCAACGTGTGTGCCGTGCCAACTGGAAGGATAGGAACACCAGTCGCCCTCGTCTGTTGGGTTCATATCGCGACCGTCACCATCTCGGGAGGTGACGGGGTTTTCGATCATGTCGACGCCCCAGCCCTCTGGCATGTTCGCGATCAGATCAGGGTGATTGATTTGACCAGTATCAAGAACGGCAACAACAACCCCTGCGCCAGTTGTGGTGCTCCACGTTGCCGCGGCGTTTGAAGCTCCCTCTTTTCCTGATGTTGGTGCGTGCATGTCCCACTGCGATGCGTAGAGCGGATCGACCGGATCAATCAGTGCAACTGCTTGAATGTCGGGAATCACGCCGATCACGCCGGTTGCCTGCTCCCATGCCGCGAGTGCAGTCTCTGCATCTTGCCCGGGTTGTAGGTCAATCTGGCGTGTTTTTCCATCGTCACTGATTGCGGTGCCAACCGTGGTGTTGTAGGCGAAGCGAACGGTGAGTGAGTCGAATGGTTCAGGTGCGGCTGTTGTTTGTGTTGATGCGGCGCGTGCGGGTGCTGGAGCTGCGATGGCGCCGAAGATAAAAAGAGCCGCCAACACGGCGGCGGGCAGGCGGCGCAGCATGGTGGCTATTCGCCGATCGTTGCCCAGATGAAGCCCATCATCAGGAAGAATCCCGAGAAGAGGGC
>CAJABS010000122.1 GCA_903938075.1 uncultured Chloroflexota bacterium
AGCGCATGGACCTCGACGCCGAAGCGAAGGAGCTCGCCGTTGAGGTGCGCAACACCGCCGGCATGCGCCGCAAGAAGGCGATCAAGCGACTCCGCCTCCTTGAAGCCTTCCGCCGCTCCGGTGCGCGCCCAGAGTGGATGATCATGTCGGTCCTTCCGGTGATCCCACCAGACCTGCGCCCAATGGTGCAGCTCGACGGTGGCCGGTTCGCCACCTCCGACCTGAACGACCTCTATCGCCGCGTCATCAACCGCAACAACCGACTGAAGCGCCTCATTGAACTCGGCGCGCCTGAGATCATCGTGCGCAACGAGAAGCGCATGCTCCAGGAGGCGGTCGACGCCCTCATCGACAACGGCCGACGTGGCCGTGCCATCTCCGGCACCGGCAATCACCGACTCAAGTCGCTCAGCGACATGCTCAAGGGGAAGCAGGGGCGATTCCGCCAGAACCTCCTCGGCAAGCGCGTCGACTATTCGGGCCGCTCCGTCATCGTGGTTGGCCCAGAGCTGAAGCTGCATGAGTGCGGCATTCCAAAGAAGATGGCGCTTGAACTCTTCAAGCCATTCGTCATGCGTCAGCTCGTTGAGCTCGGCCATGCGCACAACATCAAGAGCGCCAAGCGCCTCACCGAGCGCGCCACCGACGTGGTGTGGGAGGTCCTCGCCGACGTGATCAAGGATCACCCGGTGCTGCTCAACCGTGCCCCAACCCTGCACCGACTCGGCATCCAGGCATTCATGCCGGTGCTCGTCGAGGGTTCCGCAATCCGCATCCACCCGCTCGTTTGTACGGCGTTCAACGCCGACTTCGACGGCGACCAGATGGCGGTACACGTACCGCTCTCCGAAGCTGCGCAGCAGGAGGCACGAGAGTTGATGCTCTCGTCGAACAACCTCTTGTCGCCGGCAGATGGCACCCCAATCGTTTCGCCGACCCAGGACATGGTGCTCGGCTGCTTCTATCTCACGCAGGAGACGACGCTGGCAGACGGTGCCAAGCGACGTCGCTTCTCTGACGAGACCGAAGCGCTTCTTGCCTACGACCTCGGCCAGATCGCCATTCACGCACCAATCGACGTGGTCGCAAAGGTGTGGGACGAGAAGAGCGAACAGCTTGTTGAGCAGCGCATCGAGACCACCATTGGTCGCGTGAAGTTCAACGAGATCCTTCCAGACCGGCTCCGCTTCGTGAACCGTTCACTGGCGCGCGCCGATCTTCGCGAGTTGATCAGCCGCTCGTTCCAGTTGCTCGGCAAGGTCGAGACCGCACTGCTCGCCGACGGCATCAAGCGCGTCGGATTCGAAGCCGCAACCCGCGGTGGTATGACGATCTCCGTCTTCGACATCGCCATGGCACAGGGGAAGAAGGCGATCATCGCCGAGGCCGACAAGGATGTCGCCAAGGTTGATGGCCAGTACACCCAGGGCCTCATCACCGACGAGGAGCGCTACAAGAACGTGATCCGCGTCTGGCAGAAGGCCACCGGCGATATCGGCACCGCCATGATGGAGGAGCTCAACACGAAGAAGGGTGGCCGCGATCCGCAGTTCCACCCTCTCCTCATGATGACGAACTCCGGCGCCCGCGGAAACAAGGGCAACATCGGCCAGCTCGGCGCTATGCGTGGGCTCATGGCCGATCCATCGGGCCGCATCATCGACGTTCCAGTGAAGTCCAACTTCCGCGAGGGGATGACGGTGCTCGAGTACTTCATCTCGACACACGGTGCGCGTAAGGGTCTCGCCGACACGGCGCTCCGAACCGCAGACTCCGGGTACCTCACGCGCCGTCTCGTTGACGTTGCGCAGGATGTCATCGTGCGCATCGAGGACTGCGGCACTGCAGAGGCAACGCACATCACGCTTGCCGACACGGCAGACGTGATTGGCACCGAGTGGCCGATCGCCGCTGATCATCCCGACATGAAGGAGTTGCGTGGTGCATTCGCCCGCCGACTCCTCGGTCGCATCGCCGCTGAAGAGATCAAGCTCGACGCAAGCCACACCATCGCGCGTGGCGAAGAGATCAACGAGGAGTACGAGAAGCAGATTGCAGCCGCCACGGCGGTTGCTGCTGTTGCCGTGCGTTCGCCACTCTCCTGCGTCGCCCCTGCTGGCGTCTGCCAGGCCTGCTACGGCCGAAACCTTGCCACGGGCAAGCTCATTGAGATGGGCGAGTCGGTCGGCATCATGGCCGCGCAGTCAATCGGCGAGCCAGGCACGCAGCTCACGATGCGAACGTTCCACACCGGCGGCGTCGCCGGGCTCGACATCACCGCCGGTCTGCCACGCGTCGAAGAGCTCTTCGAGGCGCGCAAGCCGAAGGGTAAGGCCGAGATCAGCCGCATTGATGGCGTCGTCGAAGTGATCCGCAGCGATGCGGGCACCACGGTTGAAGTCACCCACAGTGAGAAGTACGAGATTGAACTTGACTTGCCAATTGACGCTGCGCTGACCGCTCGCGAGGGTGACCTCGTTGAGGCTGGCCAGTTGATCGGCACCTCGGCAACGACGGGCGACCTCACCGCACCGGTGAAGGGCCTTCTCGTGAAGTCAAAGGACGGTCTGGTGATTCGCGCCGAAGACGTCGTCCCAGCCTCGAAGTACCCGATCCCGCACAACGCCAAGCTCTTGGTCAAGAGTGGCGACCGCGTCCGCGCGGGCGACCCGCTCACCGATGGCCCTCTCGACCCACAGGAGCTCCTCGAGGTCCGTGGCCGAGCCGAGGTGCAGAACTACCTCGTCAAGGAGGTCCAGAAGGTCTACCGAAGCCAGGGTGTAACAATCTCCGATAAGCACATTGAGATCATCGTCCGCCAGCTCCTGCGCAAGGTGCGGGTCGACAACCCAGGCGACACGCACATGCTCCCAACGGAGCTTGCCGACCGACTCGCCTTTGAGCGTGAGAACGCCCGAGTCCTCGCCGAGGGTGGGGAGCCGGCAACCGCGGCCTCGCAGCTCCTGGGTGTAACAAAGGCCTCCCTGAACACGGAGAGCTTCCTCGCGGCGGCCTCCTTCCAGGAGACCACCCGCGTGCTCACCGAGGCGGCGATCACCGGTGCCCGCGACTACCTCGTGGGGCTCAAGGAGAACGTCATTATCGGCAAGCTCATCCCAGCCGGTACGGGTGCCCCAGACAAGGTTGCCGCACGCAAGGAGGCCGAGAAGCTCCGTGCCGCGGCCGCCCTGGCCGGTGGCGACCTGCCAACCGACTTCGGCAAGGACGACTTCAACGTCTTCCTCGAGTCCGAAGAGGGTGGAGCGAGCCAGGACGACGTCTCCCAGCTGGTGGCCCTCCTCACCGAGGAGAAGCCGGACGCCGAGGGTGAAACCGAAGCAAACCCCTTCCTGGCGGACGCCGCCGAGGCCCCGAAGGGCGACGAGGGGGGAGCCTAAGGGCGAAGCTCAGCCGTCCCGCAAGGGGGGTGCTTTGACACCCTTCGTGCTTGACTGCTACGCTCCGCCGTCCGTGCACAAAGGGCATAACCGCCCTGACATCACGCCAGTCGTGGAATCGAATAGAGAAGGAGCGCGCGTACAACGTGCCTACGATTAGTCAGCTCGTTCGAAAGGGTCGCAAGGTCAAGGTCTCGAAGATCAAGGCCTCTGCGTTCCGCAAGAACTGGAACGGCATTAAGCAGCGTCAGGAGTCCGCAGAGGGCGCCCCGATGAAGCGTGGTGTCTGCTTGATCGTGCGCACCATGACCCCGAAGAAGCCGAACTCCGCTCTTCGAAAGATCGCCCGCGTGAAGCTCACCAACCAGATGGAAGTCACCGCCTACATCCCAGGCATCGGCCACAACCTCCAGGAGCACAGCGTTGTGCTCGTTCGTGGCGGCCGAGTGAAGGACCTTCCTTCGGTGAAGTACCACATCGTTCGCGGCGCACTCGATGCCGCCGGTGTGAAGGATCGCAAGCAGAGCCGATCGAAGTATGGCGCGAAGGCTGAACAAGCCACCGCGAAGAAGAAGTAAGCGATGCCACGTCGTACAACGGTCCCACGCAAGCTTAAGTACGAAGTTGTTCCGCTGAACAAAACCGTTGACCGTTTCGTGGTCAAGGTGATGTTGAGCGGCAAGCGCGGTCTTGCAGAGCGAATCCTTCGCGAAGCGCTTGCACGCGTTGAGTCCCAGGCAAACCGCCCGGGCCTTGAAGTGCTTGACCTTGCGCTGCGCAATGCAACACCACTCATTGAAGTGAAGCCGCGCCGCGTCGGTGGCGCCACGTACCAGGTGCCTGTTGAGATTCGCGGCGAGCGCCGCTTGAGCCTCGGCGTGCGTTGGCTGGTACAGGCTGCACGCAAGCGCAACGGCAAGAGCA
>CAJABS010000123.1 GCA_903938075.1 uncultured Chloroflexota bacterium
CACTACGGCGCGAAGACACCGTTGAATCAGATGGCTGGCATCAGCGTCCCAGAGAATACGCTCCTCGTTGTGCAGCCGTGGGACCCAACCGCAATCCCCGCCATCGAGAAGGCGCTCAATAACGCCCAGCTCGGAATGACACCGGCTGTTGACGGAAACATCATTCGGCTTCGCGTCCCATCCATGACAGAGGAGCGCCGCAAGGATCTTGTGAAGCAGATGGGGAAGCGGACCGAAGAGGCACGCATCGAGATTCGGAACGCTCGCCGCGACGAACAAGAGGCCATCAAGAAGCTCGAGAAGTCAAAAGAGATTGGCGAAGATGATTCAAGGCGTCAACTTGAAGCCTTGCAGAAGGCGACGGACGCGAAGATTGCAGAGATCGACCGCATGGCCTCCTCTAAGGAGCGCGAGGTCCTCGAAGGTTGACCGAGCGCAGCGTCGATCGTCCGGTTGACGCTCCACCGCTCGTCCATCGTGGACCGGCGGCACAGGGCCTGCCGCGCCATGTCGCCATCATCATGGACGGAAATCGGCGCTGGGCCCGAGCACAGGGCCGTGATGAACTTGATGGTCATACCGCAGGAACCGAAACGCTGCGAGGCGTCATCACTCGTGCCGCGGAACTTGGCATTGCGCACCTGACTGTCTACGCATTCAGTCGCGAGAACTGGGGTCGTGATGACCGTGAGGTGAATCAGCTCTTCGCCCTGCTTGCCCAAACGATTGAACGTGAGACTGCAACACTCGTAAGCAATGGTATTGCGGTTGATTTCCTCGGTCGCCTTGATGAACTCCCAGAGGAGGCGGCACAACGAATCCAGCGCGCCTGTGACGCGACCGCTGCAGGGAGTGCCATGCAGCTGCACGTTGCGTTTAACTATGGTGGCCGCACGGAGCTCGTAGATGCCGTTCGCACCATCGTCCGTTCAGGAATCAGCGCCGAAAAGGTTGACGAGGAGACAATCAGTGGTGCGCTGTATACCAGTGGGGTTCCTGACCCTGATCTTCTGATTCGAACGGGTGGGGAGGAGCGACTCTCAAACTTTCTCCTTTGGCAGACCGCATACACCGAACTCGTGACGTGGCCTGGCCTCTGGCCCGACTTCAGTGGAGCGGATCTCGAATCAGCGATGCGTGCGTACGCGGCGCGTACCAGGCGGTTCGGACGATGAGCCGGCCGCGCAGCGGGATTGCGGCGCGTGCGGTCGGTTCGCTCTTCATCCTTCCATTCGCCGCTGGGCTCTTGATCTGGCCGTACGGAACCCTCCCGCTCACCGCACTCCTTATCGTGCTCGCGGCGCGCGAAGGCGCGCAGATCGTTGGTGCAATCTCGGGTGGCGCATCAGCATCGTGGAGCGCGGCTCTCTTGGTGGGGCCGCTCGCCGCACTTGTCGTCGTCGGTCCTGTGGAAGCGGTCGCCTGCTGGGTGCTCACGCTGCTTGCGCTGATCGCACTTCAGCTCACCCGTGCGCTCCGCGTCAAGCGCGGGAGCGTTGCCCCATACGCTCGTTCGCTCTTCGGCACGGTCGCAACCGCCGTCTGGCTCTCTCCGCTTCTCCTCTTGCCGCTCTTCGGGTTCCTTAGCGGAGATACACCCGCCCCATGGATCGCGTGGCTTCTCGCAGTAGTTTGGAGTGCTGATACAGGCGCGTACCTTATTGGTCGACGATTCGGGAGGCGAAAGCTCGCGCCACTCATCTCCCCGCGCAAGAGCGTTGAGGGGCTGATTGGGGGACTTCTTACAGCAACGACTCTCGGTGCCGCCGCCGCCGTAGCCTGGCTAGACGCGCCACTGCTCTGGGCACTCCCAGTAAGTTTCCTTGTTGCCGTCGCCGCCGAAGCGGGCGACCTCATCGAGTCGCTCTTTAAGCGCGCGGCCGGAATCAAGAATTCCGCAACTCTGATCCCAGGGCATGGTGGCGTGTTGGATCGAATTGATAGTCTCCTTCTAGCAGCGCCAGTTGCTCTCCTCGCTGCGATCATGCTCGAAATTGCGCGGTTCTTCCTCTCTGGTAACTGATGAGCCGACAGCGAGTCGCCATCATTGGTGCGATGGGATCAATCGGTATCCAAACGCTGCAGGTTCTTCGTGATGCACCAGACCGCTTTGAACTTGTGGCATACGCTGTTGGACGCGAGAGCGCCGCAGTAGAGAAGCTAGCAGCCGCGTACCCAGGTGCAAAGCGACTCGTGGGACTCAGTGGCCTGGAACTGAGCGATGCAATCCTTGGTGCAGCACCCGATCTTGTGGTTGCAGCTGCAACGGGGCTTGTGGGCATCCACAC
>CAJABS010000124.1 GCA_903938075.1 uncultured Chloroflexota bacterium
CTGGGGGCCACCTGGGAGCGGTAAATCCACTCTCGCCGCCGTCATCGCAACATCACTGAAGGCGGTCCCAACGAGCCTCTCCGCAACGAGCGACGGTGTCGCCGAGGTCCGCAAGGCGGTCGCAGCGGCGATCGAGCGCCGCGAACACGGAGAGCAAACCCTCCTCTTTATTGATGAGTTGCATCGCTTCTCGCGAACGCAGCAAGATGCCCTCCTGCCACATGTGGAGGCGGGGACGATCATTCTGGTTGGGGCGACGACAGAGCCGCCCCCACGCGCAATCTCGCCGGCACTTCTCTCGCGCATGCGCACCTTCCGTTTGGCCGCACTAAGCAGCGACGACTTAGAGGCGCTGCTTGATCGCGCGCTCACAGACCCCCGCGGTCTTAATGGAGCGGTGCGGGTCGATGCAGACGCGCGCCGCCAGTTGGTTGGCTACGCATCGGGCGACGCACGCCGACTCCTCACGCTCCTCGAGATGGCCGCGCTCATGACGACCGACGGTACCGAGATCACGCCGCGCGAGGTTCTCCTTGCAGCGCAAGATCGCAGCCTGCCGTACGACCAGTCGGGCGTTACCTCCGCGTTGATCAAGAGCATTCGTGGCAACGATCCCGATGCGGCGATCTGGTGGCTAGCGACAGCACTCGAGGGCGGCGAGGATCCACGAGTCATTGCCCGACGACTGCTCGTCTCCGCATCAGAGGATGTGGGGAATGCTGATCCTGCAGCGCTCCCACTCGCCGCAGCTGCAGCGCAGGTCGTCGAACTCGCCGGATCACCGGAGTGCGATTGGGCCCTCGCGCAAGCGGTGACCTATCTCGCCTCTGCGCCGAAGTCGCCACGTGCCGGTGAGGCGCTTGCCGCAGCGCGTGAGCAGATCGCGACCGGCGGTCAGCTTCCCGTTCCTGGTCATCTGCGCGCGGCGGCCAAGACCTATCAGTCGCCACACGCAGCTGGTGAACCGTTCGACGTTGCACAGGAGTACCTGCCGCAAGAGATTGCGACGAAGCGCTTCTATGCACCTTCGGGGAGTGGGGCTGAGGCGGAGTTGCGCGATCGCATCTTAGCGCTGCGCGCCGCGCGCGCCAAGGGCGCGAAGCCTTAAGCGAGTCCGTGTGCGAGTAGCAACTCGCGATTCCCGAGGATCTCACTGGTTGATCCGTCGGCGACAATCACACCGCGATCCACCACGATGCTGCGCGGGAATGCGGCGCGTGCCAACTCAAGGTCATGCGTGCTGACGATGAGCGTCTGCGTGAGTGACTGCAGCAGCTCAATGAGTTCTCGGCGACCTCGTGGGTCGAGCCCAGCCGACGGCTCGTCAAAGACCAAGATGCTCGGATTCATGGCGAGGACGGTGGCAAGGGCGACACGCTTACGTTGGCCAATGGAGAGGCGCATTGGCGCACGCTGCGCCAAGTCGAGTGCACCAACAGCGGCAAGGGCGACTTCGACGCGATCGTGAATCGCGCCGGGGGTGAGGCCCATATGGGTGGGGCCGAACGCCACGTCATCCCACACCGTTGGGCTGAAGAGCTGATCATCAGGATCCTGAAAGACGAGCCCGACCTCAGCGCGCACGCGGCCGATCGTCTCGTTGGAGACCTGCATCCCCGCCACGTGCACGGTGCCGTGCGTTGGGCGGTGGATCCCATTGAGGTGCAACATCAGGGTGCTCTTCCCCGCGCCGTTCTGCCCCAGTAGTGCGACCTTCTCACCACCGGTGATCGCAAGATCCATACCGCGCAGCGCCTCGGTGCCATCCGGATAGCGGAAGTGCAGGTGAGAGATCGCAATCGTGCCGTCGCCAGTTGGCGTGAGCGGCGCATCGTGCGCGTGATCGTGGCCATGGCTGTGTGGCAGTGGCGCACCCGGGTGTGTATGGAGGTGTTCGTGCGGTTCAGTCATACGTTCAGCCTACAGTCGCGGCAGCAACGCGCCGGCGAGGGTCAGGACGAGCACCAGGGCCAGAACCCCAACGACCTTGATCGCGAGGCGTGGGTCGGCAACAGGCAACGTGCCAACCGAGAGTGAGCCCGTCGCCCCGCGAGAAGCGGCCGCCTCTTCGATGCGCTGCGCTCGGGAGTAGGCGCGCAAGAAGAGCGAACCCACCAAATTCCCTGTTGTGCGTGCGCGCCAGGCGATGGTCCCGCCGATCCGCTCTCGACCCACGCCAACTGGACTGGCGGAGCGTGCGGTGCGCGCGCGGAGCATCCGTCGAGCCTCATCACGGAGGAGCTCGAGATACCGAATGGTGAGGCCGGCGCTTGTCGCGATCACGTCGGGGAGTCGCATGCGGCGGAGGGCAGTGACAATTGAGGGGGGACTCGCCAGCGCCAAGAGGAGAAC
>CAJABS010000125.1 GCA_903938075.1 uncultured Chloroflexota bacterium
GGCGCATGCCCCTTCGGGAGACCGAAGAGTGGAGCGCGATTCAGCAGGATCCCGAGTGGGGCGTCATCAATCTCGAGGGCGACCGCATCACGCCCAAGGCTGGCGCGATAGGCAAGCCAGGCGCTCCCCTGGTGCACGTCGCCACCCGGGGCATCAACGGCGCGTGCGTCCCAGGCGCGTTGCGCCACCAGAGAACTCAGGTCGATGCGGCGAATCGTCATACGGTCCCCTCAGCGCGCAGGAGGAACGGGCGAATCCCTTTGGGTGCCAGGAGGGCGATGCGCCGGAGCAGCGGGAGCGCCTCTCGTCGCCGCGCCAGAATCGTGAGAAGCACATATGTGGCGAGCCCAACGGTGGTGCCCAGCGCTGCAACTGCCGCTCCTGGCAGTATCCCCGAGAGTCGCGCCCCCTCAAGGAGTGGCAGCGTGATCGCAGCTGCGAGTCCAGCGGAGAGGAGCGCCGCAAGGAGCGCGAACAGGGTGGTGCCAACGACCGTCGCGGCGTTCAGCACCTGCTTATGTGCAATGAGCAGGGTGAGTAAGACGGCCGCCTCGATCCAGGTGCCGAGCGGTAGCGAAACTGCAATCCCCGTCACTCCCGCGAACGGGACCCAGAGTGTCGCGAGAGTAAAGATCACGAGGTTGCCACCAATCTCGGCGAGGGTAGGTCGCACCGTATCGCGCAGACCGTAGAAGAGACGCACGACGACCGAAATCACGCCATGTGCAACGAGGCCAAGGAGAAGGAGTCGAAGTAGATCTGCCGTCGCGACCGCAGAAGGATCATCGATATTCCCGCCGACCACGAGCCGCACTGCGTCGTACGAGAAGAGTGCGCCCAGTGTGGCGATGGGAGCCATCATCCAGATCACGGCACCGATGCTTGACGTTGCTAGCGTACGCACTGCCGCGAGATTGCCGCGTGCAGCCTGCGCGGCCACCTTTGGCAGGATCGCAATACCGATCGACGAGGTGACCAGGGCGAGCGGCACCTGCAAGAGGGTAAATGCGTAGGACCAGATGGTGATCGCACCTGGCCCCGTGCTCCCAGCGAGTGCAATCAGATACGCGAGCAACAGCTGCACCAGCACCACCGAGCCAACGCGAGGCAAGAGTGAGCGCAGCGCTTCGCGAAGGAGAGGATCACGGAAGTTGGGACGCGCCGGACGCAAGTTGCTTCGAACGAGCACGGTTGCGGCAATGAGCAACACGGCGATCGCACCAGCGGCGGTACCGATTGCTGGGCCATAGCCGCCAGACTCTCGGCCCCCAATCAGCGCGCCTGCGATGGTGCCTGCGCTGTACACGAGGCCAGTGATGGCGGTGACGCCGAATCGCGATCGCGCTGCAGCAGCACTGGTGCAAATGGCAGAGAGTGCCAGCGCGATCGTGGCCACGAGCAGGATGACGCTGAGATCTGCCACCTCGCGCTGCTGTGCGCTCGGAAGCCCGCCGACCAAGAGACCGCTCAGCGCGTTTGCGCCGAACACCACCACCAGTGAGAAGAGGCCGAGGAGCGAGAGCATGGCAATAAAGACCGAACCGAGGAGGCGTTGCGCACGTCGCTGTTCTCCCTGCTCTAGGAGTGAGCTCAGCTGCGGTACGAGCACGGTTGCGATTGAGCCAGCAGCAACCAGTGCAAACACGATGTCGGGAATTCGGAATGCGGCGAGGAACGGGTCGAGTGTTCCGCTCGCTCCAAACACGGCAATGAGCACGGTGATGCGCGCCCAACCCGCAATGCGCGACGCGAGCGCGCCGGCGGCAAGAACGGAGCTGTTGCGCGCCGTACTCGATCGAACTACTGGTGCGACGGTACGCCGCTTCATGGCTTGGCCCCGGTACGTCGCGCACGTGGATGCGCGGACTTGTAGAGGCCACGCAGGCGCGTCGTTGAAACGTGGGTGTACACCTGCGTCGTGCCAAGGCTCTCGTGTCCGAGCAGTTCTTGGACCACGCGAAGATCTGCACCGCCGTCGAGGAGGTGCGTGGCGAATGAGTGGCGCAGCGTATGCGGGTGAAACGCCTCCGGAAGGCCAGCCACACGTGCAATGTCGTCAAGTCGTGCGCGAGCACCGCGCTCGCCAAGCGCCCCACCGTTGCGATTCAAGAAGAGCGCAGAGGTTGACGGCGTGGCCAAGGCAGCGAGTGCTGGTCGACCGCCCGACAGATACGACTCGAGCGCGCGAATACATGGCGCGCCAAAGAGTGCGACGCGCTGCTTGTCGCCCTTCCCTGTCACCTTCACCTCGCCGCGGCCAAGCTGCAGGTCGGAGAGGGTAATCGCGACGACTTCCGCGATGCGCAGGCCAGCCCCGTAGAGGAGCTCGATTAGCGCGGTATCGCGCAGCGCCAGCGCAGGTGAGGTGCCAATCGCCGCCTGCGCAATGAGCTGCTCGACTTGTGCCTGCGACAAGACATCAGGGAGCCGCTTCTCGCGCTTTGGTCGGGCGAGCGCATGCAGTGGATCCTTCGCCACACTCCCCTGCCGCACCCAGAATCGGTAGAAGGTGCCGAGTGCGGCGAGCCGTTGCTGCACGGTAGAACGCTCGCCATCTTCACTAAGAAGGGCGATGTAGCGGCGCAGGTCTGCCCGGCTTGGCGTGCGCCAGTCGATGCCCTCAGCGTCGTACCAGGCAACGAGCCGCTCCACCGCCGTGCGGTACGAGCGCTGCGTTGCGGCAGAGAGGGCCCGCGCACGCAAGTGCATGATGAAGGGGGCGATGCGCGGATCAGTCGCAGCAGAAGAGAGCGACGCCACGGGAGCCGGTCCGCGGCCCCGAGCCATTAGACCGTCTCCACCTGTTCAGCCGGTGCGTCCGCGACCGACTCAACGGCGGCAGGCTCCGCCGCGGGATCCTTACTCTTCGCCTTCGCCTTTGGCTTCGCCTTGGACTTTGCTTTGGCTTTGGCCTTCGGCTTCGCCTTGGCCTTGGCCGTGGCTTTCGCGCCACCGTCGGAGGCGGCAGCTGCGCCGCGTCGCGGACGCTTCGGCACCCA
>CAJABS010000126.1 GCA_903938075.1 uncultured Chloroflexota bacterium
CGCACCGGCGCGTCCAAGCATCAAGTCAGCAGAGACGAGCGCCGCCTCCATTGCTCCCCCACCAAGAAAGGCAACCGGCTCGTAGCGGTGCTGAAGCTCCGCAGGGAGGGCTGCTCGTCGGCGCTCCGCCTCTGGAAGGCCATCCATCACCACATGCAGAACGCGCCACCCTGTCAGGAGCGTTGCGAGCGCACCATCGAGTGCCGTCTCAAATCGACGAACCCGTTGCGAGCCGCCGAACACCAAGAGGAGTTGGTCGCCCTCGGTCAGGCCGCGTGCCGTGCGCGCGGTTGTGCGATCGACGGTGAGTTCGCGCACGGGGGTGCCGGTCACCGTCGTCTTGGCCCCGCGCCATGGTGCGCGTTCTGCCGTCTGTCGCCATGCGACCGCGCGATGTGAGGCGAGCGGGGCAACAAGGGTGTTCGATCGACCCGCCTGTACGTTCCCCTCCCAGAGCAGGCTCGGTGTACGCGTCAGCCACGCGGCGATCAGTGTGGGAATGGCGATGTATCCACCCGTAGAGAAGATCACGTCGGGTCGAACGCGACGAATCACGCGAATCGCTTGCGGGATCGACCAGAAGAGCTTGGCGGCATCACGCGCCGTCGCAAGCACGCCAGCGCCACTCGGTCGCAAGCTTGGGGCGGCAAGAAGCGTCAGCGGGTATCCCGCCTCTGGAACAAGGCGTGACTCAACGCCACGTGCGCCGCCGAGCCAGCTGATCTCAGCGTCGGTATGGAGTTGGCGAACCGTACGAGCCACGGCGAACGCTGGGAAGAGATGCCCCCCCGTTCCGCCACCCGCGATTAGCACGCGCATCGCTACCTCCTACCTGAATTGGCTCCATCGTCTCACGCGACACCGAGAGGAGCAGCCCAATGGCTGCCATCAACACAATGAGTGATGAGCCGCCCTGAGACACCAACGGGAGCGGCACGCCGGTCACTGGGAGCAGGGCGAGCACCACTGCGATGTTCACGAATGCCTGCCCAGAGATCCACACCACAACTCCAGTTGCGATCAGTGCGCCATAGGTGTCTGGAGCGCGCCGCGCTGTTCGCAGACCGCGGAGGGCGATCGCCAAGAAGGCGGCGATCACGATGAGCATGCCGAAGAGGCCCGCCTCCTCGCCAATCACCGCAAAGATGTAGTCGTTCCATGCATACGGAACGTTGATCCCGCCCAACTGCTGAGAGGAGCCGAGACCCGCGCCGAACGGCCCGCCGACCGCCATCGCGATCAAACCTTGCAGCGTCTGGTAGGTCGAACCGGTTGGATCAGAGAACGGGTCGCTAAAACCGCCGAGGCGGGCGGCCTGGTATTCGTTGACGAAGATCAGGGCGATGGCAACAGCAGCTGCGCTAAGTCCTGGCACCAGCACCCAGCGCAGCGGCACGCCGGCAACGAAGAGGAGCGAGAATCCGATCAGGCCAACAATCGACGAGGTACCGAGGTCGGGCTCAACGAGCACCAGGCCAACAGAGAGGGCAATCGCCAAGAGTGGCGTGACCATTGATTCAAAGGTCTTGCCAATGTCATGCCCTCGGCGAGCGAGAAAGTCTGCCAAGAAGAGCACAAGTGCAAACTTGGCCGCCTCAGCGGCGTGGATGCTTATCGGACCAACGGAGAGTGAGCGTCGTAGTCCAGCCTCTGTGGGCACCCCTGGAATCAGCACAACGATGAGGAGCGCGATCGAGGCGATCATCGCAATCGGCGCAAAGGGACGCCAGCGGCGGTAATCGGTGACGGAGAAGATATACATCAACGTAAATCCGATGATTGCGTAGGTGAGTTGCTTGACACCTGGTCCGTAGGCGTCGTTGGTCTTTAGCAAACTGTTCATGGCAGACGAGGAGAAGACCATCAGCACCCCGATCCCAACCAGGACCACAGCGGGGAAGAGGATCGCCTTATCCTCACCGGGTCGTTCAATCCGTAGCGCGCTCGCAATCCGTTGGCGAGCTGATCCGCCTCGCTGCTGCGCACCCCCGCTCGCTGGTCGAGCTCCAGACGTGCGGGTCGCGCCCGCCTGGCGCACAAGTCGGCTCATCGCTGCGCCTCGGCGCGTGCCAGCACGGCGGCGCGGAACGCCTCACCCCGCGCGCCGAATGGGTTGTTGTACATATCAAAACTGGAGCCGATCGGGCTGAGCAACAGAGTCGCGCGAATCCCATCTGAGCTCGCTGCGCCAATCTCTTGCGCCACGCTTGTTCCTACTTCGACTGCGCTCTCCACACTCGTCGCCCGTTCGATGCGCGTAAGCCCTGCGGTGCGGAAGAGGGCCTCGAGTTCATCTGCCAGCTCCCCCATGACCACCGCTGCGGAGCATCGCTCGGCGACGATCGGCGCAAGGTCGACAAGGTCGAGACCCTTGCTTCGACCGCCTGCGATGAGTACGAGTGGCTTCGGGAACGATCGAACCGCAGCGGCGACGGCATCGGGCTGCGTTGCCTGCGAATCATTGACGTAGCGAATCCCACCAATCACTGCGACGGTCTCAAGTCGATGTGGGATCCCAGTGAACGAGCTCACCGCGCTACGGATCGCGTCTGGCGCTACACCCGCAACGAGCGCCACGCTCACCGCGGCAAGCACGTTGCTCACGCTGTGCTCTCCGGGAAGTGCGATTTCGCCGACTGGCATGATGCGTCCGCTAGGCCCTGTCGCAGCGGCGCCACCGCCAAATCGTGGAGCGCGCAGAACGCCCGCGGCAACGATCCAACCATCAACGATGCCGACTCCGCCAGGGATTGGGCTGCTCAGTCGATACCCCACAGTCTCAACGCGTCCGATTCCCGCATACGCGGCAACCACCGGATCGTCGAGATTGACCACCATCACCCCGTCATCCGCAATGCGGTCAGCAAGGAGACGTTTGACGCTGCGGTAGGCACCAACGGTCCCATGTCGATCAAGGTGGTCCACGGTCACGTTCGTAAACACGCCAACATCAACGGCTGAGTGCAGCGATGGGAGCTGCAGCTCCGATAGCTCCATGACCACACGCGTCTCAGCAGGGAGTGTCGCCGCGCGTCCGATGAGTGGCTTGCCGTTGTTGCCGCCAAGTTCCACTGGGCCCGATGGATCACGCGCCAGAATCGTCGCGATCAGGTTGCAGGTTGTGCTCTTCCCCTTCGTTCCCGTTACGCCAACCCTCCAGCGGCCCCCCAAGAGGCGAAGTGCCCACTCTGGCTCGCTGATCAGGACTGGGCCGCGAGTGCCCCTCTCCCCGGTCAGTGCGATGGTTCGAGCGGCAAAATCGCGGAGGTCACGCTCAATAGCGGGGCGCACCGTTGGAAACCCCAGCGTTACCGCGGGACTATGTACAACGAGATCCGCTGCAGCGAGTAGTGGCGCGAGGTTCTCTGCATCGCCGAACGAGGTTCGAATTGCGCTGCCGCCAAACGCCTCGGCCGCGCCGACCACACGATCGATGCTGTCCGTGTCGTGCACTGTGACGTTCGCGCCCGCCGCAGCGACAAAGGCGGCCGTTGCCTGGCCGGTACGTCCCCCACCAAGGATCAGGACGTTGCGCCCGCGCAGGCTCCCCGCCGCAATCGCGGGCGCCTCAAGCTCCTCTAGGGTGAGGCCGGTGCTGCTCACCCTTGCCCTCGTGTTGCCAAGAAGGTGACGATGCCGAGGATGCCGCCGATCGCGCCGATAACCCAGAAGCGGAAGGTGATCTGCGTTTCTGCCCAGCCGAGCCGTTCGAAGTGGTGATGGATCGGCGTGAACAAGAAGATCCGCTTGCCGGTGAGCTTGACGCTCGCGACCTGCAGGATGACCGAACCAGTCTCAACCACAAAGATGATGCCGATCAGTGGGAGCAGTAGTACGTGGCCCGTGACCAGCCCCGTCACAGCGAGTGCGGCGCCAAATCCGAGTGCGCCAGCATCACCCATAATCACGCTCGCCGGGTGCACATTGAACCAGAGGAAGCCGACGAGGGCACCGGCAATCAGCGCACAGACAATTGCAAGATTCACCTGCCCTGGCGCGTTGAGAAGTGCGATGACCATGTAGCTAATCCAGGCGAAGGTCATGGTGCCCCCCGAGAGGCCGTCAAGGCCATCGGTCAGGTTGACACCGTTGCTCGTCGCCACAATGGCAACCACGGCGACGACGATCCAGAGAATCGGTGCGATCGGTACCTCTCCAACAAAGGGCACAACAAGCGAGTTGAAGGCGAAGTGCTGCTGCAGGTAGATGGCCGAAATGATTGCCACCCCGGTCTGCCAGAGCAGCTTCTGCCGTGCTGAGATGCCAACACCGGTACGCGCATTCAACCAGTCATCAAATGCGCCGAGGAGGGTAACTCCGAGCAGCGCAAGAAGAACGGCATAGGTGGATGCGTCGACAGCATCGAGG
This sequence comes from uncultured Chloroflexota bacterium, assembly GCA_903938075.1. GTDB lineage: Bacteria > Chloroflexota > Limnocylindria > Limnocylindrales > Limnocylindraceae > Limnocylindrus. Next base: position 4,369 of record CAJABS010000126.1, read on the forward strand.
AGGAGGGCGAGGAGAATCACAATCACCATCAACAGGAGTCCGCCCATTGTCGGTGTCCCCTCTTTTACGATGTGCCAATCAGGTCCAAACTCGCGGCGAACGCGCTTGCCGAATCCCGCGTACTTCAAGAGGCGCAGATAGGCCGGCATCAAGACAAAGACACAAACGAATGAAAGAACGAGCGCCTGCACGATGACAATCACTTCGCCTCCTCACTCCAGCGGGCGGCAAGCCCGTCAACGAGTCGCTCCAGCGCTACTGAGCGCGATGCCTTGACGAGGATGGTGTCGCCTGGCGAAGCCATGTCACCTAGGAGCCCAATCGCAGCAGCGATTCCGGCTGCGTCACTGCTGAGGCGCATGATCTTCTCGATCGGCATACCGCCGGCCCGTGCCCCCTCGGCGATGCCGTCAGCCTCTGCGCCAAAGACAACCAGCAGTTCGAGGCCACTTGTTGCGGCCGCATGTCCGACAGCGCTATGAGCGTCGGCGGCGTACGACCCAAGCTCTCCCATCGCACCAAGCGCGGCGAAGCGATGTGGTCGGCAGGCGGCAAGAGTTGCGAGTGCCGCGGTCATGCTGGAAGGCGCAGCGTTGTATGCGTCGTCAATCACGCGCATGCCAGACATCATGCGCACCGTGGCGCGTCCTGATGGCAGCTGCACAGCGGCGAGCCGGGCCGCTGCCTCACTCGGCGCGATGCCGCAACGATCAGCCACGGCGACGGCGAGCGCTGCCGCCTTGGCGAAATGGAGCCCAAAGAGCGGTAGGTCGACACGCACGGTTTCCGCGCGGATCTGCAGGGTAACGAGGGTGTGGCCCGAGGCCTCATCGAGTGCTGCGTCAACGATGCGCACATCGGCGGTGGCGGCGTGACCGGCCGTCATGATGCGCGCCGGCGTTCGCGCGGCAAGGCGAGCGACACGCAGGTCGTCGGCGGCGAGGAGCGCCCAACCATCGGAGGGGAGCGCCTCAACAAGCTCACCCTTGCCGCGCTCAATGGCATCAAGATCCCCAGCTCGCTCTGCGTGCACGGCATCAATAGCGGTAACTACACCGATGCGTGGGCGCGCCAGGGCACAGAGCGCCCGAATGTCGCCTTCGACATACATCCCCATTTCGGCGACGTATCGCGCCGTTCCATCGGGGAGGTTGAGGAGCGACATCGGTAGTCCGATCTCGTTGTTGGCATTCCCTGGGGTGGCGGCACAGCCGGCGGACTCGCCCCCAAGGGCGGCGGCGATCAGCTGCTTCGTGGTGGTCTTCCCCACCGACCCGGTGACGCCAATCACCTCAAGCGTAAATCGGTTGCGCCACTCCGCTGCCGCACGGCTGAGGGCAACACGCCCGTTCTCAACGCGAATCAGCGAAGCGCCTGAGGCCCGCACCGCGAGTTCCACTTCGGCCAGTGCCTGCTGAATCTCAGCGGTCGACTCCCCGACTTCAACAACAATCGCCGTCGCACCGGCACGCAGCGCCTCGTTGGCATGGTGGAGACCGTGGGTCTGCTCCCCTGGGAGGGCGAGGAAGAGTTGGCCCGCGGTGGCACGGCGCGAATCAACCGCGCATCCCCGAATCGGCTGGGTGCCGTCAACGAGTAGCTCGCCGCCAAGCATGTCGGCTAGCTCGCGGCCAGAAGCGGCGAGTGATCCGCCTACCGTTCGAGGTGCTGCCGAGAGGGACATCAGCTGCGCCTCAGGCTGCGGAACGTTGGTAGATCCCCACCCACCGCCGGCATAACCGGAGCGGAGGGTTCCGGCACGCCGGGGTGGGTGGGGGAAGTCAAACCGCCGGTTGCTGCCGCAACGGCGGGGGGAATGTTGTACACGGAGATGAGGTCTTGCGCGACGCGGCGGAAGAGCTCAAACGACTCGATGCGGTTGACGATTGCACCTTGGCGTTGCGTAACGGGTGTTCCACGGCGAATGGAGATTGCGATCACGTACTCGGGCGATGTCTTACCGACCCAGCCAACGAAGGTGAAGTTGTAGTGCTCATAGTCCCAAGCGCCCTTACCGCCGTCAGCATCCTTCAGCCAGATCTGCGCCGTTCCAGTTTTGCCACCGTAGGCATACCCGTCCATGCGGGTCAGCTTGGCGTAGAAGGGAACGCTTGAAGTCACCTGGCCAGTCATGCGGACCATCTGCGCGGAAACTTCTGGCGTGGTCGCCGTGCCGCGAACCGTGATTGGAATGGTGACCCCATCAACGGACTCAACGAGACGTGGGCGCACCAGCACGCCGCCGTTCACGAGCGCTGAGTAGGCAACAGCAAGCTGAATGAGCGTGGTCCCCACGCCTTGTCCGAACGAAGCGTTAGCTACGTCAATCTCTCGCCATCGTCGATCCGCCGGATCGTTCACCAGCCCTTGGCTCTCTCCAGCAACATCAATACCAGTCTTGCCACCGAATCCAAACCGGAGCCACGTCGCATAGAGACGCGCGGCAGCTTCGCGTGTGTTGCTGCCGAGTGAGAGTCCGACCTTACTGAAGATAATGTTGCGACTCCAGGCAAGCGCAGCGGTAAGCGTCATTGAGCCTTTTGACTTGAGGTCAGAGTTGCGGACCTTTGTCGCACCGTTATCTAGCGGGAGGACTTCCTCATCTTGGATCATGGTGTTCGGCGTATAGAAGCCGGACTCAAGCCCAGCGACCGCAGTGATCGCCTTCATCACCGATCCGGGCTCATAGACACTGGTCGTTGCTGGATTGATGAATCGGCTCGGATCTCGCGCCGCCGTCACGCCAAAGTTGTTGGCATCGTAGGAGGGCCATGAGGCTGAAGAGATGATCGCACCCGTATGTGGGTCCATCACAATCGCGCTCACCGATTCGGCATCGTCAGCGATCCCCGCCGTGGCAACCTCTTGCTCCACCAGGGTTTGCAGCGTTGCATCAATGCAGAGCTGAAGGTTCGAAGGGGTTCGGCCTGCCGTGACCTGCGTGGTTTCGAGTTGCCCATCCGTGCCGCGCACCGTTGTGCTGACACTGGCCGCGCCTGCGAGTTGTTCGTTGTAGTACTCCTCAAGGCCATACTGTCCAACCCCGTCGGCGTTGACAAAGCCGAGGAGGTGACTTGCGAGCGTGGTCCCAACGCCGCCACCCGGCTGCGGATACAGGCGAACTCGAACCTCTTCAAGGGTTACCCCGCGGACTCGACCTGCCGCGATCTCGCCTCGGACGATTTCCGTCTGGGCGTCATCGAGCGCCGGGAGGAGCACAGCCCACTTACGACCAGTCTCAAGCGCAGCGCGAACCTTGCTCGCGCTAGCCGTGTTCAGTGCAAGCGCTGTGACGAGTGCGTCGGCCGTTGAGGCCCGATCTGCCGCTGGGAGCGCCGACCCTTGGGAGAGGAGGCGATGGCGCAGCACCGTCGTAGCAAGCACCACGGCACCGGTGCGGTCGGTAATGGTGCCGCGAATCGGCTCGTTGGTGACGGTTGTGCGCAACTGGGCAGCGGCAGCTTCAAGCAGCTGATCGCGGGCAACAACTTGCCAGTACCCAAGGCGCGCAACGCAAACCCCAGCAATGAGGATCAGAACCAACGTGACGACATTGACTCGAAGGCGTGAGTCCGTGCGCACGATTCGCGGATCTGGTGCCATCTAGCGAACCTCCACGACAAGTGGGTCCACCAGTTGCACAACACCAAGACCCGTCACGCGACGGCGCACCGCTGGCTCACGGCCGAGTCGGCTCATATCGGTCTCGCCCACCCGAATCTCTTCCATGAGGCGAGTCTGCTCATCAATCAGGATCGTGACCTTCGCCCTCGACGTTGCAATCTCAATCGAGAGGATGGTGAGAATGAAGAAGGCACCGAACAACACGGCGGTAGGCATGAGGAGCGAGCCAAGCTTTGCGCTCAGGCCACCGTGACGCTCGACCGCGTTCCAAGAGTTGACGCCGATGCGACCACGTGGAGCCGCCCCAGGAATGACGGCAGTGCGTGCGACGGGAGTTCCTGGCGCGGGGCGCGTTCCAACACGAATGGAACCGGTTCCCGTTGCAGCCGCTGACGGCTGGAATGCGTTGCGGATCGCGGTTCGCTGCCGAGCGGCTGCAGCGGCTCGGCTGTCAGAGATTCGTGGCTGATACGGCGGAGTTACCAACCGTGCACCACGAAGCGGACGACCAATGGTTGTCATGCCGCACGCTCCAGCCGCTCTGCGGCACGCAGCTTGGCGCTGCGACTACGTGGATTTCCGGCAATCTCCTCTTCGCTGGCAGTGATCGGGTGCTTGTTGATGAGGCGGAGTGTCGCCTGGTTTGCACAGGTGCAGACAGGAACGCGTGGTGGGCAGATGCAGGTGCGTGCAGCCGCGGCGAATGCCTGCTTCACAATGCGATCTTCGAGGGAGTGATACGTGAGCACCACGATGCGTCCGCCAACGCGCAGGGCGGCGATCGCTGCCGCAAGTGCCGTGCTTAGAGCGGTGAGCTCATCGTTGACGGCAATGCGCAGTGCCTGAAAGATCCGCGTTGCCGGATGAATGCGAGATGGCGGGCCGTAGCGCTTCGGCACACTCTGCTCAACGAGTGCGGCAAGCTGCTCTGCTGTCGTAATTGGTGAACTCGCGCGCGTTGCAACAATGGCTCGTGCAATCTTTGACGCGTGAGGCTCTTCGCCATAGTCGCGGAAAATCTGCTCAAGCTCTGCAGCGCTCGCCTGCGCAAGCAGCTCCGCCGCCGACTCGCCAGAGCGCGTGTCAAAGCGAAGGTCAAGGAGACCGCCGGCACGAATCCCAAATCCCCGCTCGCGGTCAACAAGTTGATCCGAAGAGAGTCCAAGATCAAAGTAGACGCCATCAACCTCGCTAAACCCAGCATCAGTGATGGCGCGCGCGAGGTGTGCGCTGCTCCCATGGAATGTGGAGAGTCGCTCGCCAAAGTGAGCGAGTCGTACGCGACTCATTTCGATCGCGCCACCATCTGCAACGATGCCGAGCAGGAGGCCGCTAGGCCCTGAGCTCTCAAGCACCGCTTCGGCATGTCCACCACCACCAAGGTTGGCGTCAACGTAGGTGCCGTTTGCGCGTACCGCCAGGGCGCCGAGCAGTTCTGTCAGCAGGACGGGGCGATGGAGGGTCGCACCCGTCGCCATTAGAAGCCGAGCTCCTCGAGTTGTGCGGCGAGGGCGTCAGAAGATTCCATGCCGCCGCGATACGAATCCCAGCGCTTCGGAGTCCAGATTTCGGCGTGATCGCGTGCGCCGACGACCATTGCCTCGGCGTCGAGTTGGCCCCACGTGCGCAACGTTGCTGGCAGGAGGAGGCGACCCTGCGCGTCGAGCTCTACCTCGAAGGCGCTGCCGAAGAGGAAGCGGGCGAACTCACGGGCGGTGGCGTTACCGGTCGGCAGGGCGGCGACGCGGGTGGCGAGGTCATCCCACGCGGCGCGCGGAAAGATCGCAAGGCAGTTGTCGAGCCAGCGGGAGACGAAGGCACCCTCATCGAGCTGCGCTCGGAAGCGCGCGGGGACGGCAACGCGTCCCTTCCCATCGATGGCATGACGATATTCGCCGGTAAACACCAGTACACCCTCCGCCGCGGCCCACTGGGAGGTGTTACCCCACCTTCCCCCACTTGGAACCACTTAGGTGCATCTTGCCCCCACCAAGCGCCCCTGTCAAGGGGGTGCCTGGCAGGGCTGTGGAGGGGTGTTTTGGGGGGCGGCCGAGCACGAATCGAGCTCGGGCAGGAGTCCGGCGAGATGGCCTGTAAGCCGGGTTCTGTCCCCCTTGCGGGGGGACGGCCATCCATCTCGACCCCCGATTGCTCGGGGGCTCTAGCGGTCAACCCGGAGGTCCCGGCGGTGCGCCGGTCCAGCCGCAAGCGACTGGAATGCCTCCCTATTCGACCTTGCTCCAGGCAGAGTTTGCCGCGTTTCACCCCACCGCTGAGCCGAAGCTCTGCGGTGGACTCGTCTCTGTGGCACTAGTCCGCGCCTTACGGCGGACGGGCGTTACCCGCTGCCTTGCACCTCGGAGCCCGGACTTTCCTCGACGCCCCCGAAGGGGCGACGCGACCGTCCGGCCATCTCGCCGGATCGGCAGTCTAGCGCGCCGGCACCTCGACGACGAGTCCGTCGAAGGCGGGGGCCACCCCAGCAGGGAGTCGCGCTGCTAGATCCTCAAAGTCGAGGTCGTGATCAAGGTGGGTGAGGAGCGCCCGACGCGGCTGCACTGAACGGATCAGCTCCAACGCCTCGTCGACGGTCTGGTGGGTTGGGTGCGGCAGGTCGCGTAGCGCGGAGACAATGAGTAGATCAAGGCCACCGAGAAGGTCTCGAGACGACGCGGGGACCGAGCTTACGTCGGTCAGGTAGGCGAATCCCCCACTCCGCCAACCGTGAGCGGGGCGCTTCCCATGAACAATGGGGATGGCCTGGAACGAACGACCAGCGATCGTCACCGCCTCATCTGAGGCAACGAGTTGTAGAGCAGGAATCCCAGCGCCCGGTGGCGTGCGCCCATCAACCGCGTACTCCCAGCGCTTGCGCAACTCATCCGCGGTCGCCTCGCCTGCGCCGATCGGAAGAACGGCATCTTGCGCATCGGTATAAGCGCGCAACTCATCGATGCCGCCCGTGTGATCAACGTGAATGTGGGTGACCAGCGCGCCGTCGAGTCGCGTCACGCCGTGGCGGAGCGCCTGCTGACGAAGATCCATGCCCGGATCAATGATGACCCCGCGCTCGATCGCGCCGTCCTGCCACTCCACCAGTACTGAGCTGCGCAGGCGACGGTTGCGCTGATCGCGCGAAAGGCAGACGCCGCAACGACATCCGACGCGCGGCACACCGCGGCTTGCTCCAGAGCCGAGCACGGTGATGCGCGTCACTGCGGTTGCTGACGACTCCGCACCAACAGGGGCCGTGTTCGTAGAGGCTCCTGGATCTTGCGGGCGGCGCGCCACCCAGGCGGGCCCGCCGCGAAGTGCGCGATCGAGCGCCTCGTTAGCGAGTGCATCGGCCCGACCGTTCTGCTCGCGCGGCACATGGCGTGCGCTCCAATGCGCGAAGCGCGTCAGCCCTTTCAGTGCCTCATCGCAGAGTGGAGCAAGCTTTGCATCACGCACCCTCCAGCGGCCTTGCAGTTGCTCTACGACGAGTTTGCTATCGAGGAGTAGATCAATTTCTCGTGCACCGAGCTCGGCCGCAAAGTCAATTGCCGCAACCACTGCACGCCACTCTGCAACGTTGTTTGTCGTTGTGCCGATCGCTGCAGAGATTGAGGCGATTGGCAGCGCATCAGGATCATCAGATCCGGGCAGAGCAGCGTCATAGAGCGCGACGCCAATTGATGCTGGTCCAGGATTCCCCCGACACGCTCCGTCGGTGCGAATGATGTACGCGCGAGGCGGCAAGGTTACTCCCGCGTGCTAATTGCGGAGGAGACCTCGAGGATCGCCTTGGTGATGTTGATCCCACGCGGACATGCCTCGACACAGTTGAAGGTGGTGCGGCAGCGCCAGACACCATCTTCATCTGAAAGGATGTCGAGTCGGGCCTCTGCGTTTTCGTCGCGCGAGTCGAAGATGAAGCGGTGGGCGTTGACGATTGCCGCTGGGCCCACGTACTCAGGCTCGGCCCAGAAGCTTGGGCATGAGGTGGTGCAGGCGGCGCAGAGGATGCACTTGGTGGTGTCGTCAAAGCGATCGCGCTGCTCTTCGCTCTGGATGCGCTCGCCGCTCCCCTCAACCGGCGAGGCAACGAGATACGGCTGCACTGAGCGGTACTTCTCAAAGAAGCCATCCATGTCGACGACGAGATCTTTCACGATCGGTAGGCCAGGGAGCGGGGCGACGGTGATCGACTTGCCGAGCTGCTCCACGCGCAGCTTGCAGGCGAGCCGGTTGCGACCATTGATCAGTAGCGCGTCGGAGCCACAAACGCCGTGGGCGCAGGAACGGCGGAAGGTGATCGAACCGTCAAAGAGCTCCTTCGCTCGGGTCAGCACATCGAGCACGCGGTCCATCGGCTCAACTGGGACGGTGAGCGTCTGCCAGTGCGGCTCGTTATCGCGCTCTGGATCGAAGCGCTGAATCTTCAGTTCAACGGTTGATGCAGTGGCCATTTAGTAGACCCTCGGCTTCGGCTCAAACTTCGTGATCGTCACTGGCTTGTAGTCAAGCTTAGTCGCAGGCGCCCCTGCGGCCCCCTGCCAAACCAGCGTGTGCGCCAAGAACTTTGCGTCGTCGCGCTCTGGGAAGTCCTCGCGGCTATGAGCGCCGCGGGACTCTTTGCGTGCATAGGCGGAGACGGCGGTGGCCTCGGCGGTATCGAGGAGGTAGCCCAGCTCGCGCGCCTCGAGAAGATCGGTGTTGAAGACGCTCCCGGTGTCCTCGACGCGCACGTTGGCGTACTCCCCCTTCAGCTTGGCAATCCCCTTCACCGCGGCGCTGAGGAGCGCCTCGTCGCGGTAGACGCCGACGTTGTCCATCATCAGTGCGGCGAGCTCACGGCGAATCTCCGCTGGGCGCACCCCAGATGGGCGGGTGCTAAGGGCGAGGAGCTCATCACGCACGGCGCGCTCGGCGCCCTGCACAGAGCCTGGCTGCGGGGTGCTCTTGCAAATCTGCGCCATGCGGATCCCCGCGCGCTTGCCGAAGACGAGCAGATCAACGAGAGAGTTGGTGCCGAGTCGGTTCGCGCCATGCACGCTTACGCAGGCAACCTCGCCCGCCGCAAAGAGGCCTGGCACGACGTTGCCGCGAGCGTCGGCGAGCACCTCAGTCTCAAGGTTGGTTGGCACGCCGCCCATGGCGTAGTGCGCCGTTGGCTGCACAGGTACAGGCTCGCTGATCGGCTCGACACCTTGATAGACGCGCGCAAAGTCGGTGATGTCAGGCAACTTCTCCTCGATGACCTTGCGTCCGAGGTGTCGCACGTCGAGATGGATGAAGTCCTTGCCGCCGATGCCGCGGCCCTCACGCACCTCTTGATAGATGGCGCGCGAGATCATGTCGCGTGGTGCCAGCTCCATCAGCTTTGGCGCATATGTCTCCATAAAGCGCTTCCCATCGTTGTTCAGCAGGTAGCCGCCCTCGCCGCGCGCCGCCTCGCTCAGCAGGATGCCGATGCCGACGATGCCGGTTGGATGGAACTGATAGAACTCCATGTCTTGCAGCGGCACACCGTGTCGCCAGGCAAGGGCCATGCCGTCGCCGGTGAGCGAGTGCGCATTAGAGGTGACGCGCCAGGCGCGGCCGTAGCCGCCAGTAGCGAGCAAGACCGCCTTGGCGCGCAGTACATGCATCGTGCCGTCAGAGATCTTGTAGCCGACGACGCCGGAGCAGCGACCGCCCTCGTTCGCCTCGCCGCCTTCAAAGACCAAATCGACAACGTGGTATTCGTCGTAGAACTTGACGCCCGCCTTGATGCACTGCTGATAGAGCGTTTGCAGAATCATGTGACC
>CAJABS010000127.1 GCA_903938075.1 uncultured Chloroflexota bacterium
GCCGCTTCGGCGATGGCGTCTGCGGCGCCCGCTGCAGGAACAAAGATGCAACTGGTGTTGGCACCCGTCTTCTCGACCGCTTCACGAACGGTGTCAAAGACGGGGACAGTGCCGTCGAGCCCGAGCTCGCCGCCGCGACCCGGTGTGACGCCCGCAACGATCTTGGTGCCATAGGCGGCCATCTGACCAGCGTGGAAGCCACCCTCGCGTCCGGTGAGACCTTGCACCACAAGTCGCGTGTGCTGATCAACGAGAATGCTCACTTGCCGTCTCCCGCTGCAGCGAGCGCTACAGCCTTCTCCGCCGCCTCGTCGAGGCTTGCCGCCGTCTCAAATCCACCTTCGCGCAGAAGCACGGCGGCCTCGGCCGCATTCGTACCAACGATGCGCACGACCATCGGCACGATGCGCTCCTGTTGCGCACGCGCCTCAATGAGTCCCTTGGCGACCTCGTCGCCGCGCGTAATGCCACCGAAGATGTTGACAAGGATCGCCTTCACTCCCGCATCGGCAAGGATGATGCGCATTGCGGCCGCAACCTTATCGGCGCGTGCGCCGCCACCAATGTCGAGGAAGTTGGCTGGCGTACCGCCGGCGCGTGTCACCAGATCAAGCGTGGTCATGGCGAGGCCAGCGCCGTTCACCATGCAGCCGATGCTCCCGTCGAGTCGGATGTAGGAGATTCCCTGCTCGCGCGCCTCGCGGTCGATCGGATCCTCGCTGTCGGCATCGCGCCACGCGGCAAGGTCTGGGTGCCGATCAAGAGCAGAATCGTCGAAGGTAACCTTCGCGTCGAGGCAGATCAGTCGTTCGCCACCGGGAAGCTCTGGCGCCGGAACGACGGCGAGTGGATTCACCTCGACAAGATCGGCGTCGCTCTCGCGTGCGATCTTCACGAGCCCAGCGGCAATCACGCAGAACTGCTTGAGCAGTTCACCACGCAGGCCGATGCCGAAGCCGAGTCGACGCGCCTGGAACGGTAGTAGTCCACCGTGTGGGTGGGCAACTTCGCGAACGATCGCGGTCGGATCCTTGGCGGCGACCTCTTCAATCTCCATGCCGCCAGCGGCGGAGGCCATGACGAGCACGCCACGAGTGGTGCGGTCAATCAGCGCAGCGAGGTAGATCTCACGGATGATCGTGGAGGCTGGCGCAACGAGCACGCGTCGCACTGGAAGGTCCTTAATGGTGAGGGCGAGAATCGCGGCGGCGGTAGTCTCGGCCTCTGCCGCGCTGGCAGCCAACTTGACTCCGCCCGCCTTCCCTCGTCCGCCGACCAAGACCTGGGCCTTAATGACGACCTGGGGTACCCCAGAGGTGAAGAGGCGTTCGGCGATCGCGCGCGCGCCCGCAGCGGTGGTTGCGACGTCGGCATCGGGAACGGGGAGACCGGCTCGCGCCAGGAGCTCTCGCGCCTCAGCCTCGTGGATCTTCACCCTTGCCTCCTACCGCTCTCTCGTGGCTAACTCTGCGCAGCATACGCGTGCAGGGGCTGGGCGTCGCGGGTACGATGCACCCCAGAGCAGGGGTGACCCCATCCCGAGAGAGTGGAGCGCAGAGGAGGCGGCATGGCTCGCGGATCAACGCTCCCGGCTCCACGTCGCGGACTCCGCGGGGCGATCGCCTATCGCGGCGGCGAGGGGATGCTCGCCTGGGCCTTCCACCGCATCTCGGGAATCGCCGTCTCGGTCTTCCTGACCCTTCACGTTGTCAGTATCTTCATGGTCGGGGCGAACCCTGAGTTCTACGATTACATCCACCTCTTCTACGCGAGCGTCCCGGGCAAGGTGGCAGAGGTTCTTCTCGGCGCCGCCCTCCTGTATCACGCGCTCAACGGAACGCGCATCGTGGTGATGGATCTCTGGCCTGCGCTCACGGCGTATCACCGCCAACTCTGGCGCATCGTCTGGATCACCTTCTTCACCCTCGGCCTTCCTGGTGCCTACATCATCTTGAGTCGAATCTGGGAGACCGCGAAGTGAGTGGCGTACCGCGCGCACGACAGCCACGTCCGAAGGGGCGGGGGCGCGAGCTCACCTACTGGCTACTGACCCGCTCCACGGCACTGGCGCTCTTTGTGCTCGCCCTCGCACACTATCCGATGACGCACTTTGTCTACGATTCGAGCGAGCAGACGGC
>CAJABS010000128.1 GCA_903938075.1 uncultured Chloroflexota bacterium
GAGAAGAAGTCGAGCAGCTCTGCGGCGAACTTCGCGCTCGGTGTACCGAGGGAGAGAACGCGCTGCACGAACTCTTTGGTGATGACCACCTGGTGCGTGGTGTTGAGCCCGACCATCTTGAGTGGGCCGCCGTAGTTGAAGACGGTTGAGGCAGCCTCGGGATCCGCCCAGATGTTGAACTCGGCGTGTGGGGCACGGTTGCCGTGGAGTGTGCCGCCGCCCATGAGCGAGATACCAGCGATGCGCTTGCCGAGGTCGGGAGCGGCGCGCAGGGCGAGGGCGATATTGGTGAGCGGGCCGAGTGGCGCAAGCCAAACCCCTTCACCTTCGTGCTTGCGCACGAGTTCGATGATGGCTTCGACGGCGCCCATCTTCTCGGCGGTGCGGCGCACCGGTGGCAGCTCTGGGCCACCGAGGCCCGACTCGCCGTGAATGTGTGGCGCGTTGCGTGGTGGCGCCACAAGGGGTCGATCTGCTCCAGCGAAGACGGGGGCGCTGATGCCAAAGACGTCGCACGAGATCAGGGCATTTGGCAGCGTGCGCGAGAGGGGGGCATTGCCGTGAACGGCGGTGATGCCGATTAGGTTGGCATAGTGATTGGCGACCACCAGCGCGAAGACATCGTCGTGCCCTGGGTCGCAGTCGACGATCATTGTGGGGCGCTTGGTAGGGCTGGTCATGCGCGAACCTTAGCGCACCCGAGCGCGTCGCTGTGCCCCATACTGCACGCATGAAGAGCACCCCCCGCCAGGCGAGTGAAACCACGTTTCGTCCCGAGATTGAAGGGCTGCGCGGCCTCGCCGTAGCGCTCGTGGTGGCGGCGCATGCCGGCCTGCAGATTCCGGGCGCCGCCCTCGGACCCGACATCTTCTTCGCCCTCTCGGGGTATCTGATCGTGGGTATTCTGCTCCGCCGCCTCGAGGCAGGGAACGGAATCGGCTTCCGCGACTTCTACGCCCGCCGCATCCGACGCATCGCCCCCGCGCTTGCCGCCACGATTCTGCTGACCGTTGCAGTCGTTGCCCTACTGAACGACCCGACAACGCTGGCACGCACCGCAAAAGACGGTGCGGCCGCACTTGCGGGTGCCGCGAACATTACCTTCGGACTGCAGGCGGTTGACTACTTCAGCAGCACCGAACCATCGCCGCTCCTGCCGCTCTGGTCGATTGGCGTTGAGGAGCAGTTCTATCTCGTCGTTCCACTCCTGCTCGGTGCCGCCTGGAAGATTGGCAAGCGTCGCGGGATTCTAATCACGCTTGCCGTCATCGCCGCAGGCTCAACAGTGGCCGCCGTACTGCTGACGCCAACGGAACCAATCTGGGCGTACTACCTGCTGCCAACGCGCGCCTACGGTCTGGCTGCGGGCGGTCTCCTTGCGCTGCTCGAGACGCGCGCGCTCGCGAGCAACACATTGCGACGCATTCCTCTCGCGCCGATTGGTCTGGCGATGATCGCGGCCCTCACGTTGCTTCTTCCGGGCGAGAAGGGATACCCAGGAATCGCCGGCCCACTCTCGGGCGTTGCCTCGGTGGCGCTGATTGGCGGCATGGCCACCATTGGCTTGCGCGGCACGGTGAGTGCCGCTGGCGGCAAGGCGATGCGTGCACTCTTCTCGATTGCGCCGCTCCGTGCCATCGGCCGCATTAGCTACAGCCTCTACCTGGTGCACTGGCCGATTCTGATTTTGCCGACCTACTTTGGTGTGGAGATGACATCGGGGAACACGGCGCTCGCGGTCGTCGCCAGCGTGCTCGTTGCCGCACTCATGTATCGCTTTGTGGAGCAGCCGTTCCGCCACGGGTTTGCCCTGAGCCTGGTGCCCGGCACCGTGCTGCGCCGCGGCGGTGTGGTGTTAGCGAGCCTCGTGCTCGCACTCGCTGGTGTCGGGGTCGCGCCCGACGCAACCTCAGCCGAGCCGGGTGCCAGCGATGATCCAGGTATCGGCGTCGTCACCCCATCACCAAGTCCGAGTGTGGTGCCCGTCAGCCCCTCCCCCACCCCGTGGGCGCCGATCTCCATCGGCGGCACGACCGTGCATCAGCTCACGGGCGCCGTGCCCGCAGACATCAAGCCAACCCTCGGTCGTGCGGCAGGTGATGCCGACAACATCTTGAATAAGAAGTGCAGCCGCGATCACTACGGCGAGACGGTGCCCGTCTGCTTCTACGGCACCAAGGGGGGCACCCGCATTGTGCTGCTCGGCGATAGTCATGCGCTGCACTGGATGCCCGCACTCGACGCGATTGGCAAGGCATACGACTACGAGATCATTCCAGTCGCCAAGGTGAACTGCGCCTTCATGGATGTGAAGCTCTACGCCGGCCGACTGAAGCAGTCATACACCTCGTGCACCAAATGGCGCGCCAACGTCGTCACCAAGATCGCCGAGCTGAATCCAGCCCTCGTGATCCTCGCGCACACCTGGTATCGCGAGGAGGGGAAGCCGAATGAGCTTCGCCCGCAGTACTACGCCGACGCCGTGGGCCGCATGCTCGACAAGATCCCCTTCCCGACCCTGATCTTCTCGGACACGCCGTTCGGACAGAACAACATCCCCACCTGCCTCGCTCGTAACCGCAGCAACGTGGCGAAGTGTGTAGTGACCCGCGCCGCCGCCTACGGCAATCGTGGTCATGCGCGTGACCTGCTCGTTGCCGAGCAGCGCAACCTACCAATCTTCGACTTCACCGCCGCCCTCTGCCCAGGCACCAAGTGCGCACCGATCATCGACGGCCGCGTGGTCTATCACGATCACCACCACCTCACGACCACCATGTCGAAGTACCTCGCCACACCGCTCGGTGCCGCACTCGCACAGGTGATCGCCGGACTCCCTCGCTAGCGCCGCCGCACCAAACGCATCGCCCCCGTCGACCAGAGCGCCCACAACACCAGAACGGGCTGAAAGAGAAGGCGTACCCCTCGGAGCATGTCTGTATTCAGGCCGAAGGCATCGATCCCGTTCACGAACTGATTGATGTTGCCGGGGAAGATCGCAATGAAGAAGAGCGCCACCACCAAGCCGACCTGAGCCCGGGCTCGCCAGAGCATAAGGAGTGCCGCACCAAGCAGCATCTCCACCACACCCGATGCAAGCACCACGAAATCTGGATCAAGTGGGAGCCAGGTGGGCACCTGCGCCTGGAACTCCAGACGATTTACCGTGAGGTGGCTGTATCCAGCCGAAGTAAGGAAGAGGCCGAGGCCGACCTGGCTCACAACGAGCAGCGCTCCAGGGATGTTGTTGAGCACGCTTTTCTCGGAATGGTTGCCCGACCGCAATGACCTCATCTGCACAGTCTATGCGGAACATTCTGGGAGACACCCAGAAACGGCACCGCCCCCACCAGATGGTGGAGGCGGTGTGATCAGCTACGAAGAACGAGGGCTACGCGCGCCTGGCACCTCGAATCCCTAGGCTGATACCTGCGGCCGCGGTGAGACCGGCGAGCAACACAATCCCGGTAGTCCAGAGTGAGCCGTCACGATTCGTGGCCGGGAGCGCAAAGCCGCAATCCCCCGCTACGAGATTCGAGTAGACGTTTGAAACGCCATTAGCATTGCCCCAGTAGGTGAACACGAATCCACCATCCGTACAGGCAAGCTCTGACCTAAAGGCGCTTAGCCCTTCAGCGCTGACCTGATATCGCTCACCCACTAGGTTCAGGGTCGCGTCAAAGGCCTGTGCCCAAATCTTGTTGGATTCGGTCCACGTCATCAGATAGCCGCCAGAGCCAGCCACGCCAATGCGCGGGCGCGTACCGTCTGCAACGTACACCGTGTCACTTCCGAGCGGCGTTCCGCTGCTGCTCAACATCCGAAGATGCTTTGTCGCCTCGCTATTGTTCTCCCAAAACGTTGCGACAAACTGTTCGGTGGCGGCGTTATAGACAATGCTTGGTCCCTTATAATTTTGCGAGTCAGAGGAAAGCTCAAATGCCGCGCCTTGCAGTCCTGCCGCCGTGATGATCTGTCCATATGGGGAGGAGCCACCGCGACTAGAAACCGCGATCCAGATCCCGCTCCCAAAAGCGAGATCCTGGTTGTTATTAACCCCATTTGCAAAGTTTGTGACAAGGAAGTTGCTGCCGGTCAGCGATCCTGTCCCGTTGACAAACTGGCCCACAATCTGCTGATCGTTGAGGGTCCCGAGACTCACGGTCCGCGAACTTAAGTTGGCTTTCCAGGTGACGAGGTATCGCGCATCGTTTGCTGACCACGCAGAAGTGACGGTCTCGATGTCGTTGTAAAAGTCGTCACTGATGGAGAAGTTCGCACCAACGAGCGTACCTGTGGCACTAACGATCTGCCCCGCGATGCCATATGTGCTGGTGTAGAACGGCCAAACGACGAGCCACGAACCATCAGGCCCTGCAGAGAGATGGGGAGGCATGCACCAATCCGTATCTCCGCTTGGAAGGGTTGTGGACACCTCAATAAAACTGCCATCGAGCGCCCCGCTGGCAGTGAGGAGTCCAACGACGAGCATGCCGTCATTCGCTGCATCGGCATCCGGCTGAATGAAGGTAATCAGCGTTTTCCCTGTCCCTGGATGCGTATTGACGGACGTTCCTGCGCACTCGTCGATGTTGACTGTGGGGTTGAATGTGGTGAGCTGTTGCTGATTGTCAGGGACGGCGGCAAGTGCCGGGGCAGCGCTAGCGAAGACAAGGGTCAACGCCGCGAACAGCGCGGCTGCAGAGGAAATTCGCTTGGCGGGCATTTGACTCTCCACGCTCCACCCAGCGACCCAGAGCGGCAGGCGCACACCTGCACGATCCTCTGGCGGGAGGATTTCTGGGGAGATGCTACCCAAGGCGTGGAATACCGTAAAGGGGGAAGATGGTGGCGGAGAGAGAGGGATTCGAACCCTCGATGGGGTTGCCCCCAAACCGCATTTCCAATGCGGCGCCATAGACCACTAGGCGACCTCTCCGTGATGACCGTACGCGATGCGCCGATCAGCCGGTGGCGGAAAGGGTGGGATTCGAACCCACGAGGCTATTAACCTGCCGCTTTTCGAGAGCGGTGCCTTCAACCACTCGGCCACCTTTCCACGGCGGAGGATAGCCCATTAAGGGGTGAGGCTCACCTCAATACCGGCGCTGACCTGCATGCGCAGAAGGCTGCGCAAGCGATCGTAGAGACGGAACGCAAACGCAGGGAGGCCGTACTTCTTGACGAGCGCGCCCCACATCCCGCCGAGTTCATCCGTGGCCAGGATGCGCGCCGTCGCTGGCAGCGGTGTGCCAGTCAGCGTGCCGTTCCAGGTGCACGGTGCAACGCTTGCGCGCGGCGAATTGCGGAGGCGCTTCATCTTCCCGGCGGCAGGATTACTGAAGATCAGCAGGCGGCCCTCTCGCTCCGCCGCCCAGACAGGCGTCACGACGGCGCGACCATCAAGGCGGTAGGTGGTGAGGGCGACGTACTGCGCCGTCAGGATTGCGGCGCGCGGGTCAGCGCTAGTTGTTGATTCAGGCATCGATGGCGTTCGCCATGCGGCGGAGCTGATTGGCGAGTGCGGAGAGGTCTTCGCCCCCTTTGCCAGCGGCGATCAGCGCATCTTCAAGTTGCGCCACCAGCGTTGCCGTCGGCACGGAGACGCCGAGCTCTTTGGCAAGGTCGATGGCGATGCCGAGGTCCTTACGATGC
>CAJABS010000129.1 GCA_903938075.1 uncultured Chloroflexota bacterium
AACGGGATCACCAAAGAGGTTGAGCTCGGAGCGCTCTACATGGGCAAGGTCACCCGCATCATGGGCTTCGGCTGCTTCGTCGAGATCCTTCCAGGCAAGGAAGGCCTCGTACGTATCGGCGAGCTCGCGGACTATCGTGTGAACACCGTCGAGGATGAGGTCGCCGTGGGCGACGAGATCATGGTTGTGGTCACCGAAGTAGACCGCCAGGGTCGCGTTAACCTGTCGCGCCGCGCCGCCATGCAGCGTCACAAGGCCGCGCCTCAGGAGTAAGCGTGCCCTTTCACTCTAGAAACACCACTGAGGACTTGCGGCCAAACCGCAGGTCCTCAGTCGTATACTGGGCAGCATGAGTAACGCATCGCACCCAGAGGGTTACGTAGTCGCCGTTCTCGGCGCAACCGGACTCGTTGGGCAAACCATGATCTCGGTACTTGAGGAGCGCAACTTCCCCGTGCGCCAACTTGTTCCACTTGCGTCGAGCAGTGGCGGCCGCACTGTACGTTTCCGTGGTGCAGATATCCCCGTGCAACAGGTTCAACCTGATTCATTCTCCGGCGTCGACATCGCCATCTTTAGTGCCGGGGGGGCCGCAAGCTTGACGTATGCGCCGGAGGCTGCTGCTCGAGGATGCGTCGTTGTCGATAACTCCAGCGCGTGGCGCATGGACCCAGCTGTTCCCCTGGTTGTGTCCCAGGTAAATCCGGACGCACTGAAGGCCCACAACGGAATCATTGCGAACCCGAACTGCTCAACGATGCAACTTGCGCCACTCCTCAAAGCACTCTCTGATGCAGCCGGACTGGAGCGCGTCGTCGTAGCAACTTACCAGGCGGTTTCTGGTGCGGGCGGGAAATCCGTAGACGATCTCATTCAGCAGCGCGCTGCGGTCGTGAGCGGCGGCACACCCGCTTCGACTATCTACCCACACGCCGTCGTGTCGAGCCCGATCCCCGCCATTGATGTCTTCCTTCCAGATGGCTCAACCAAAGAGGAGACAAAAGTTGTCAACGAGAGCAGGAAGATCCTTGACCTTCCGAAGCTCCGCATCTCTGCAACCGCGGTTCGTGTTCCCGTTGAGCGGAGCCACTCGGAGGCGGTGCATGTCGAACTCTCGCGTGCACTCAGCCCCGACCAGGCCCGTGCCGCTTTTGCTTCGATGCAGGGGGTAACCGTTGTTGATGACCCCGCAAACCATTCGTACCCACTGGCGGCCGCCGCGGCGGGTAGTGACGAGATCTACGTGGGACGTGTCCGCACTGATGCCAGCGTTGAGCATGGGCTGGCCTTTTGGGTGGTGAGCGATAACGTCCGTAAGGGCGCAGCAACGAACGCCGTGGAAATTGCCGAACTCCTGGTCAGCATGAACTTGGTCCATGGAGCTAACCACGACGCCCAATAGGGTCGCGCTTGAGCTCGCCTCGGTAGCCCGCGACGCCTCCACCTGTACGGCCTGCGGCCTCTCGGAGACGCGAACGCAGGCAGTCCCCGGCGAGGGGAGCCCTACGGCAGCCCTGGTCTTTGTTGGGGAAGCCCCTGGCGCACGGGAGGATCTGGCTGGACGACCGTTTGTGGGTGCCGCTGGCCGCCTCCTCGATGACCTCCTGGCCTCCATCAACCTTCGCCGCGAGGAGGTGTTCATCTTGAATACGGTGAAGTGCCGACCCCCAGAGAACCGCAACCCTCAGCGTTCGGAAATCGCCGCATGTGCGCCACTCCTCGCACGGCAGCTGCAGGCGCTCCAACCACGGGTCATTGCGACCCTCGGGAGGCACGCCCTTGCTGTCTTTGCACCCAGCGCGAAGATCGCTGACGTGCACGGGCGTCCGTACGCACAGACACTAGGGGACCAGCATGGAGGTGGCGTGCTCTTTCCCCTCTACCACCCTGCTGCAGCGCTGCATAACGGGAGCCTGCGACCCACCTTGGAGCGCGACATGGCGGCCTTGCGGGTGTATCTCAATGCGGATGCTCGCGAAGGGGCGGGGGAGGCTACCCTACGCGAGGTGGATTCGGTGCCAACTCGGCCCCGTTCCAAGAGGCAAGGGGAGGCTGAATGACGCGACGCCCACAACCGGCACGCCGACCAGCCGAAGCGAGGCACCCCCAGGAGACCCGCCGACCCCATAAGGCGTCTGCGAGCGGACCCGCGCTGCGCCTCATCCCCCTCGGCGGCATGGGGGAGATCGGGAAGAACCTCTACCTCTACGAGTATCAGGACACGATCATCCTCGTTGACTGCGGCCTCGCCTTCCCTGACGAGACCACCCTCGGTGTCGACATCATCATTCCCGACATCAGCTACCTCCGCGCGCGCCGTAGTGCCGTAAAGGCGGTCCTCATCACCCACGGACACGAAGACCACGTCGGCGCTCTGCCGCACATCCTTCCTGAGCTTCCCGGTGTGCCGGTTTACGCCAGCACCCTTGCACGCGGACTCCTCGCCAATAAGCTGAAGGAGTTCAAGGTCACCGCCAATCCGCTGCGCCCGCTCGATCCTGGCGGCCGACTCGAGGTTGGGCCGTTCACGATTGAGCCCTTCCGCGTCGGGCACTCCATCCCGGATGCCATGGGCTACGCAATCCATTCACCTGTTGGAACGGTGATCCACACCGGCGACTTCAAGTTTGACCAGACTCCAGCCGACGGGAAGACGGCCGACTTCGCCATGCTGGCAAAGTTCGGCGCACAGGGTGTGCTTGCGCTCGTGTCAGACAGCACGCGCGCTGAAGCTCCTGGATACACGCCGAGCGAGCAGGTTGTTGGCCAGGCGTTCAAGGGGATCATCAGCAGCGCACCTGGCCGCGTGATCATTGCCACCTTTGCCTCGAACATCGCACGCATCCAGCAGGTGCTAGACGCGGCAGGCGAGTTCCACCGCAAGGTCGCCGTTGTTGGTCGCTCGATGGAACAGAACGTCAAAATTGCCCGCGACCTTGGCTATCTGAAGTTCCCAACCCCGCTCCTTGCTAAAGAGGAGATCGCGCGCCGCACGAAGGAGCCGCTCGTCATCGCCACCACCGGCGCGCAAGGCGAACCGATGGCCGGCCTCGCGAAGATGGCGAACGGAGAGCACCGCAATGTTGAGATTCAGAACGGCGACACCGTCATTGTCTCGGCATCGCCGATCCCAGGAAACGAAGAGGCGGTCGGTCGCACTATCGACAACCTCTTCAAGTCTGGCGCGAATGTCATCTATCACTCTATTGCGCAGGTACACGTTTCAGGCCATGCCTCGCAGGAGGAGCTGAAGATGATGCTTGCGCTCACAAAGCCGAAGTACTTCGTACCGATGCACGGTGAGATGCGCATGCAGGTGGCTCACGGTCGACTTGCGACCCAAATGGGAGTCCCGCCATCCGCCGTGTTCATCATTGATAACGGCACGCCAGTTGAATTCGCCGCTGACGGCAGCGCACGACGGGGCAAGCCTGTTGAGCATGGCTCTGTCTTTGTTGATGGATCCTCGGTTGGCGAGATCAGCGAAATCGTTCTTCGTGATCGACGCACCCTCGCCGACGATGGCATTGTCGTTGTGATCGCAACCGTTGATGCACGAACCGGCAAGCCTGTCGGCCGACCAGCGCTCGTTACCCGTGGATTCCTCAACGGCGATGAAGACAACAAGCTCGTTGAAGAGGCGATCACCATCGCGCTGAAGGCGATCCAGCACAAGGGCGATCGCGGTGCAGAGGTGGGTCTGATCAAGGCGCAGCTCAGCGAATCGGTCTCTCGATTCCTTGGCAAGGAGACGCGACGTCGCCCACTCGTCGTCCCTGTGGTGGTGGAGGTTTAAGCGATGGCAAAACGGGGAGGGGAGAGCACAAGTCGCCAGGCACGACGCAGCCCGCTCGCTTCGCGTTCGGCGCTCCGCACGCTGCTCTCCCTTGCCTTTGCCGTTACAGGTGTCATCTTTGCTGTCGGCCTGATTCTTCCAGGTCGCGGGGCGCTCGCCGATGTGCTTCGCGATGTGCTTGCGCCATGGTTTGGCGCCGGACGCTGGCTGGTACCAGTGCTGCTGATCGGCTTCGCTGTGTGGATCGAACGCCGCCTCGCGACCGCTTCGCGCGTCCCGCTGCGCATCGCCCTGTCACTCCTCGCCATTGTTGGCCTGCTTGCCCTCGTTGAGATCGTCTTCCCAACCTACGGCGGACGCATCGGAAACATCGCTGGCGGCGGTGCTGCGAGCTTGCTCACCGGCATCGGCGCGTTCGCAGCATGGATCGGGGTTCTCATCGCGATCGGACTCATCCTCGCTGAGTCCACGGTACGTAAGCTCTTCGCAACCCTCTTTGCCGGAGCAAAAGTGGGGGCAGAGGTTCTTGGCGATGGCGTGGAGAGGCTCGCGGCAGAACGCGAACGGATCATGCAGGAGCGGGAAGCCGCACGCGCAGCGGAAGAGGCACGGGCGCTCGCAGAAGCGGCGAATCGACCAGTCATCAGCGTGCCGCCAGTACACGTCACACCCGCAACTGAGCTGGCGGATACAGACGTCCCTGAGGAGCAGGGGGGCGCAAACGTACGATCTGGTGGCTCCCTGCGAGGTGCCGAAAGCCCAGCGACGAGCGCTGCCGCTGCACCTGCAGCTAAGGTCCGCGCGGACGGGGCCGTCTCCTGGGAGCTCCCCTCTACAAGCCTTCTCGATGCGCCTGGAAAGGCTGTCAGCCCGAATGCCAGTATCCACCAGGCCAACGCCGCAATCATCGTGCAGAAACTTCGCGATCTCGGCATTGAGATCATTTCGGTCACGGCGAATCCTGGACCGGTCGTTACGCAGTACGAGTTGACACCTGCGCCGAACGTGCGCATCAGCCGCATCGAGGGCCTAGGCGATGACCTGGCCATGGCACTCAGCGCTCGCTCAATTCGGATTGAGGCGCCGATCCCTGGCAAGGCAGTCGTTGGCATTGAAATCCCAAACCACGAGGCTGAGGCGATCCGCTTTAGGCCGCTCCTGACGCCGACCGATAAGGCTGGATCGTGGACACCAACACAGGCAATCCCGTTTGCGCTGGGGAAAGACGTAGGTGGAACGCCACAGGTGCGTGATCTCGCCAGCATGCCGCACCTGCTGATCGCTGGTGCGACGGGTTCAGGTAAGAGTG
>CAJABS010000130.1 GCA_903938075.1 uncultured Chloroflexota bacterium
CATCAGCAGATCGTTGACCAGGCTCGATGCGCCGAATCGGAAGCGGTCGGGGGTGAGCCAGTCAGGGCCGAGCGTCTCGTGAACGACCACCAAATACTGAATCGCCTCTTTCGCTGTGCGAATGCCGCCGGCGGGCTTCATGCCCACCACCTTGCCGGTGCGATTCCAGTGCTCGCGGATTGTCTCCAGCATCACGAGCGTTACCGGGAGCGTTGCCGCGGGTGTGACCTTCCCGGTTGAGGTCTTGATGAAGTCGCCACCTGCGGCAATCGCGAGTGCAGAGGCGCGTCGCACGTCGTCGTAGGTGCCTAGCTCGCCCGTCTCAAGGATGACCTTCAGGTGTGCAGGGCCGCAGGCCTCTTTCACCGCGACGATCTCGTCCCACACTTTGGCGTAATCGCCGGCCAGGAAGGCACCGCGGTCGATCACCATGTCAATTTCGTCGGCGCCAGCGGCAACGGCGTACTTCGTCTCAGCAATCTTCAGGTCGATCCACGAGCGGCCGCTCGGGAATGCCGTGGCGACAGCGGCAACTTTGACGCTGCTCCCCTTGAGCGCCTCTATCGCCACGCCGACCAGGTCGGGGTAGCAGCAGAGCGCCGCGACCGAGGGCATCGACGCGTCGCCAGGGAGCGGGCGCATCGCCTTCGTTGCCAGCTGGCGAATCTTGCCAGGCGTGTCTTTCCCCTCCAGGGTGGTGATGTCACACATGCTCAGGGCGAGGCGGAGTGCCCACACCTTGGAAGACTTCTTGATGGAGCGCGTCTTCAGGGTGGCCACGCGCTCCTCAATGCCAATGCGGTCGACTGGGGTCGCGTCGCGGAGCCAGGCCCCGAGCGCTCGTGAATCTGTCGCAACTGGCAGTGACGAGGTCATACGGGGGAGTATCCTCTCTCTCGCGGAGATGCGCACGCGGGTGTGCAACCTGCGAAACGGTGCGAGGGGAGGAGACCAATGGAGTTCCAGCGCGCCGGCGATGCTCGTCGCCTCTTCTTTGAGATGCCGAAGCCCGAGCTGCACCTCCATCTTGACGGCTCGCTTGATCCCGCTTTAGCACTTGAACTCGCCGCAACGCGCAACGTAGATGCCCCGCGAGATTGGGCAGGCATGCGCGCCGCCCTCGTCGCTCCGGAGCGCTGCGCCGATCAGGCTGACCTTCTTCGCGCATTCGATCTACCGATCGCCCTCCTGCAAGATGCCGAGGCGCTCGATCGCGCCGCCGAGCAGCTGGTGCGCGCCAAGGCGGCAGAGAACGTTGCCTACCTTGAGATGCGCTGGGGCCCACACCTCCACACCGCAAAGGGGCTGACGCAGTCACAAGTCATCGCCGCCGTTGCGGCGGGGACGCGTCGCGCAGCCGCAGAAACCGGCATTGAGGTGCGCCTCATTATCACCGCCCTCCGCTCCCATTCGCTGGAAGAGAATCGCAACCTCGCAACGGCGGCAGTTGCCGCCCAGGACCTTGGCGTTGTGGCCTTCGATCTCGCTGGGCGCGAGGCGGCCTTCCCTGACCCGCTCACATTCAAAGAGTCGTTCGATATCGCGCGCAACGGCGGACTCGCGATCACACTCCATGCAGGGGAGTGGGGCGGCGCTGCGCAGGTGCGCCGTGCCCTCGAGGTGCAGCCGGCGCGGATCGCTCATGGTGGCGTCGCGGTTGACG
>CAJABS010000131.1 GCA_903938075.1 uncultured Chloroflexota bacterium
GCCCATGAGTGCGGAGCCTGCGTCGCGCATGATGGAGCGCACGTCGGCGAAGTCGAGGTTGATGATGCCAGGCACCGTGATGACATCGCTGACGCCCTTGACCGCCTGACGCAGAACGTCGTCGGCGATGCGGAACGAATCTTCCATGGAGGTCTGGCGGCTGACGACGCTGAGGAGTCGTTCATTCGGAATGACGATGAGGGTGTCGACGTGCTTGCGCAGCTCGTTGGCGGCAGCTTCGGCCACCGCGGCGCGTCGCTTCCCTTCAAAGACGAACGGCTTCGTGACGATGCCGATGGTGAGAGCACCGATCTCCTTGGCGATCTTGGCAACGACAGGCGCTGCACCGGAGCCGGTGCCGCCGCCCATGCCGGCGGTGACAAAGACGAGGTCAGAGCCTTCGAGTGCGGCGCGGAGATTCTCGATGTCTTCCTGTGCGGCGCGCTCGCCTACTGCTGAGTCGCCGCCGGCGCCAAGGCCACGTGAGATCCCGTCACCAATGCGAATGCGTGTTGGGGCGTGGGACTTCACCAGCGCCTGAGCATCGGTGTTCACGGCAATGAATTCCACGCCGAGGAGCTCGGCACGAATCATGCGGTTGACGGCGTTGGATCCTGCGCCGCCGACACCGACGACGCGAATGAGCGCGAAATTCTCGGTCTGCGCTGCCATCGACTCCATGCCCTCCGGACCTGTTGCCCCGACTCTGCGCCGCCCGGGGCTAGCCCCGTTTAGACGACGCCCTCCCGTCGATCCCGCGAAGTGTAGCAGCGCCCCGCCCGCTGTTCGCGGGCGGTTGGGTTACCCCCGAATGCGTCCGAGGAGGCTGCGTGCGCCACCGAGGATGCGACCACCAAAACCTGCGGCTGGCTCCTCGGCGATCCCCGCCTCGTCCAGCCCGCGGGCGACCCACGAGAAGAGGCCGAGCACGGCCGCCTGCCCTGGTCCGCGGAACTCGTCAAGGATGCCCAGGAGTGGGCCGGTTGGCGATGCGACGCGCACAGGCGCCTTCAGGATCTCGCGTCCAAGGGCTTCGACACCCTCAAGCTGCGAGCCGCCGCCCGTGAGGACGACACCTGCGCTGGTCACCTCGGGGCCGGCGTTGGCGATGACGCCAGCGATCAGCTCAAAGATCTCGCTCATGCGCGGCTCAATGATGCGCGCGAGCTCAAGGCGGCTGATGCGTCGGCCGGCTGGCTCGTCGGGCACGTTGTACTGCTCCGCGTCACTTGCGGTGCGTGGGTCGCAGGTGCCATAGGAGAGCTTGAGCTCTTCGGCTGCGAGGAGGCTCGTCTTGAGCCCAATCGCCACGTCACGCGTAATGAATGCGCCACCGATTGGCAGAACCGCCGTATAGACCACGGCGTTCTGATGGAAGATCGCGATGTCGCAGGTCTCTGCGCCAATGTCGACGAGGACGGTGCCCAGTTCGCGCTCCGTCTCGGTGAGGGTGAGCTCTGCAGCCGCGAGTGAGGCAGGCACATAGTCGTCGACGGCAATGCCGGCGGCCTGCACGCACTTCTCGAGGTTCTGCACCGCGGTGCTGCCGGCGGTAATGAGGTGTGCACGTGCCTCAAGTCGGTAGGCGATCATGCCGCGAGGCTGTTGAATCCCCTCTTGGCCGTCCACGATGTAGCTCGATGGCAGAACATTGAGAAGCATGCGCGAATTCGGCACTTCGATCGCACGGCAGACCTCAAGGACACGATCGACATCGTCATCACGAATCTCGCGATCGGGATTGGCGACGGCAACCTGGCCGCTCGTGTTCTGACCCTGAACGTGATTACCCGAGATGGTGATGGTGGCGTGCTCAATGTGATAGCCGGAGAGACGCTCTGCGGCATCAACGGCGGCGCGAATGGCGGCGCCCGTCTTCTCGATATCCGTTACTACCCCTTTGCGCATCCCTAGGTTCGGGTAGGTCCCCTTACCAATCACGCTGATGGAACCGTTCTCGCCACCGATGTGCGCGATGGCGCACGAAACCTTCGAGGTGCCGACGTCAATTGCGGCGATCGTTGTGTAGCGCTCTTCTGCCATTTAGTACTTCCCTCCACACTGTGCGCTCATCTTGCGCATCATACCCCTGCTCACCC
>CAJABS010000132.1 GCA_903938075.1 uncultured Chloroflexota bacterium
CGATCGCCGTTAAGCGGTAATCACTCTGGAATAAATAAGAGACCCCGCACCTTTCGGTGCGGGGTCTCTTGTCGTTCTAACGAACGTCGCGTGTCGCGCGCGAACGCGCGATGCGATTCGGCTTACTTGCCGAAGATGCTCCAGCCGGTTGAAGCGGCAGGAGTCGCAGCAGCAGCCTTAGGAGCTGACTTCTTCGACTTCTTCGCCTTCTTGGCCTTCTTCGCCTTAGGAGCTGCCTTTGGAGCAGCCTTCTTGGCGGCCTTCTTCGCGACCTTCTTGGCAACCTTCTTCACTGCCTTCTTGGCGGCCTTTGGAGCAGCCTTCTTTGCAGCCTTCTTGGCAACCTTCTTCACGGTCTTCTTCGCGGCCTTCGGAGCAGCCTTGACGGCCTTCGCGACCTTCTTGGCAACCTTCTTTACGGCCTTCTTCGCAGCCTTCTTAGGGGCGGCTGGTGCGGCGGCGGCGACGGCGGCAACTGCAGCCTTCTTCGCGACCTTCTTCTTCTTGGCAACTGCCATGTGTTTCACCTCATTAAACTCCCCAGGCGTTGGTCGCCCGGACGACCTATAGCGTGCCAGACTCGCGCGGATTTGTGAAGCGGTCGTCGCGCGCGGCTAGGCGGCGGGAGGCGTTGGGACGTCGGGCTGGCGCGGTGGCAGGTGGACCCCAGCCAACATGCAGCGGACCGAGCCCCCGGATCGCTCGATGGTCGGGATGCCGATCGCCAGAATTCGGGCCGAGGTTTCAATGGCGGCGACCTGGTCGGGTCGGAGGGCGGCGAGGGCCCGCGTCGAGAGGGTAAAAATGCGGCCACGGCTCCCCGTCAGCTCCAAGCCATTTCCCGCGAACTCGGCGACCTGGCCGCGATCGATCTCGATCACGTCGCGCCCCGTCTCGCCCAGCCGAGCGGCAATTCGTGCTCGTTCGGCGGGGTCAGGGATGTTGCTCAAGCCCGCCACCACGAAATCGGTGCCAATGGAGAGGACAACATTCGTGTGGTAAATCGGCTGCCCAGCTTGGTCAACGGTGTTGAAGACCTCGGCGGTATAGCCCATCGCCTCGCACCACTGATCAAGGACCGCCTCGTTGGCGCGGCCCGAGCGGGCCATGTAGGCGATGCGGTGCACATGGTCGAGCACTAGGGCACCCGTCCCTTCTAGGTAGCGCCCCTCGAGCTCCACAGGGCTCAAGTCAAGCACCTGCGAAACGCCGTAGCGCTCGCGCAGCCCGTCGACCACGTCGCCGCGCCGTTCGCGTCGGCGGCTGGGGGCGGCCATTGGGTAGAGCACCACCCGCCCGTCATCGTGGGTCGAGATCCAGTTGTTGGGGAAGACCGAGTCGGGGGTGTCGATCCCCTCTCGGTCGTCGAACATGACCACGCCGACCCCCTCGCCACGGAGGGCGGTGGCAACGGCAGCCACCTCAACCTGGGCCTTGGCGGCGACCGACTGGCGCTCGGCAACGTCGGCAACGCCCGCCGACTGGAAGGCGTTGTCGGTGGCGGTCTCTGGGTTGGGCTGGAAGGCGGCGGGTCGAATCATCACCACCGCCGCGGGGGCCTGGGTTGCCGAGTGCGGCGCGGCGGGGGCGTTGGCACGCTTGCGGCGCAGGTCGCGATCAATCAACGCCTGGCGCGCTTGATGCACGAGCGCGGTGGCGGCGAGAGCGCCGAGCGCGCGAAGTGCTACGTCATGAATGTCGATGCGGAATGGTGGCGTGATCCCCGACATGTTTGCCCAGCCCTCATTGATCTCCACGCCCACTGCTACCGCGGCGAAGACGATCCAGAAAGTGGTGCGAAGCCGCTGCTGAAAGATGATGAGCACGGGGAGGACGGCAGTGAATCCGATCAGGAGCTGGTCAAGGGTCCATGAGGTGAGAACGAGCCGGGTGTCAAGTTGCAGAAACGGAATAAGCCGAATTACCTCGTCGCCTGGTGCGGCGCGTTGGTAGTCGTTGCCAACTCGGATCGCTGCAGCGATTGGGCCAACGTTGGTCGAAGCGTAGATCAGCAAGAACGTGACAAGTCCGCCCACCTGGGCGCGGCGGCGCCTCACCGTAGTGGTGTACTGCAGGAGGAGTGCCATGACGAACACGATGAGCGCGATGGGAACGAGCACCATCCACACTGGAATTGATTGGAACATGGGGAGAAGGATAGGCGACCCTCCGACCCTTTGCCCCGACCCCCGTTAGCCGACGCGCTCCTCGCTCGAATCCACCGCCCCCTCGGGCCAGGCGGCGATGCAGACCTTGTTGCCGGAGCGATCGGCAAGGATCCAGTAAGACGGCGCATGCGACGCATCCACGACTACGCCCCCCGCCGCCACCGCCGCGGCAAATCGCCCCTCCGCCTGTTCGCGCGGCACTGAGACATCGATGTGCATGGCGTGGCGCAACGGCTTCGCCTCGTCGAGATCTTGCATCCAGACCGTGGAGCTATTGCCGAGCGGATCGATCGCGTTGTCGCTCTGCATCGGCGCATAGCCGAGCACCGCACGCCAGAAGGGAAGGTCAATCGCGTCGGGCTTTGCTGAGATCGCAACCTGCACCTCGTTCGCCGCACTCCGGTCAGCCACGGCACCGTGTGCCTTCGCCACCACAGAAACCGCGCGCGCAAGCTCAATGTGTGGCTCCTCAATGACCAACTGGTCACGCGTCAGCCGCACCGTCACGCGATCAGAGAGGAGGTTGATCTGCGCGTGGGTGCCATTAAGGCCGGGCACCGCAGCGATCGCCTGCGCCAGGGCGGCAGCATCGGCAAGTGATGCGGTGCGGTAGATGGCGGTTGGGCCGCCATGCAGCACCACCCACTCTTCAATACCCGATGCCGCCAGAAACGCGCGCCAACCCTTGTCGCTCATTGCACCCTCCAATCAATCGCGCATATCGCGCAGAGCAGGAACGATAGCGCACGCCGTAGACGTACACTGCAGCCCATGCAGCGCACGCGCATTGATTGGGTCGCCGAGCAGTCGAAGCTGCTGCGCGGCATTGCCGAAGAGTTCACGCGCACCCAGCCGTTCGCCGGCCTGACCATTGGCACCGGCATTCACCTCGAGGCGAAGACGGTCGCCCTGCTGCTGACCTTGCAGGCGGGTGGCGCGAAGCTCGTCTCCACTGGCAACCTCAACACCACGCAGGCCGACGCCGTCGAGCGCCTCCGCGCACACGGCGCCACCGTGATCGGCGAGGCGACCAAAGATGCCGCGGTGCATGCCACGTATCTCGCGCAGGTCGTGGCGGCAAAGCCCGACCTGATCCTCGACAACGGCGGTGATTTATACATGCACTACCTGCAGAGCCCGTATCCAACGCTGCGCGGCGGCACCGAAGAGACGACCTCGGGTCGCATGCGCCTGGAGCCGCTGCGCGACAAGCTCAATATGCCGATCCTGGTCATCAACGACAGCCCCATCAAGCAGTTCGCCGAGAACGAACACGGGGTGGGGCAGAGCGCCCTGGAGTCGTACCTGCGCATCACCAACAAAACGATCAACGGCGAGCGCGTCACGGTCTTTGGGTACGGCTCGGTCGGCCGCGGCGTGGCAGCGAACTTCCGTGGCGGTTACGCCAAGGTCGCCGTGGTGGAGCGCGACCCAGTACTCAAGCTGCGCGCACACCTCGACGGATTCGAGACCCCATCACGCGACGAGGCCCTGGCCAACGCCGACATCATCATCACCGTCACCGGCGCCCAGGGCGTCATCACCGCCGCCGACCTGCCGAAGCTGCGCAGCGGTGTGATCCTGGCGAACGCCGGGCACTTCCCCGAAGAGATCGACGTGGCCGGCATGCTCGCCTCACCCGAGGTGGCGAGCCAAGAGGAGTACGCCGACGACCTCCTCACGCTGCGCCTTAAGAACGGCAACGCCGTGCACCTGGTTGCCCGCGGCCACATGTTCAACCTCGCCGGCCCCCGGCCAATCGGGAACTCCATCGAAGCGATGGACCTTGGCTTCGCCCTGCAGGCGCGCTGCCTAGAAGCCGTTGCCCGCGGCACCGTGACCGCCACCAGCTGCGTAGTACCCGTGCCCGCCAGCATCGACGCCGCCGTGGCGAGCGCCTACCTGGAGACGCGGTACCCGTAACGCGCCCTCGGAATCTAAGTCGAACTCTCCTAGGCGACACCACCTGGCCTGACTCCAATAAAGCTGCCAGACCGAATCTGCAAGTGCACCAATAACATGAAAACAACTCGCATTGGGCTATTCTGTTGCAGCTAAGCGCCACAACTTCGCCTCGCCAGAGCGAGTGCGCCTGTGGCTACAACTTTAAGGAGGAACTCTGAATGCCAAAAGAAAAGCGCCTGGAATCGAAGAACATGCTCACACCAAAGAATTGGAAGTGGTACTGGGAAAACGACCGAAACTTCGTCTACGCTTTATTAGCTGTTCTGTTTATCCCGCCGGTTGGCATTGTGGCGATGGCCATTCTTCTTGGTCGAAGGTGGCTTAATAGCCGATAAACGCACTCGCTTAGGTTGGAGGCCCGCCATGAACCGAATCTCAATGCAAAATCGACTCCTAATCGGCATAATCTCAACTCTCGTCATGCTCTTTGTATTCATTTTTCCGTCTGAGCTAACTGATGTGTGGGAATCGGCAGGATTTCAGGGTTTCATGATCGCCATCATCGTC
>CAJABS010000133.1 GCA_903938075.1 uncultured Chloroflexota bacterium
GCGCGGCAAACGTGGTGCTCGATGATCTCGAAGAGCGCGGCGCGCCGCACCCTCCTCGGGGGAGCACGAGGCGCCCAACCGCGCCACTCTTTGATCCGAACAGAGAGTTGGAGTAGGCGTCATGATGAGCGGTATGCGAACGCTTCTTGCGGCACTCCTTCTTGCGGTTGCAGCGGGTGCCTGCGCGCCAGCAGCGCTTCCCGACGGCTCACTGCCGTGCAACGAGAAGATTGATCAGCAACGCGCCGCAGGATTTGACACCGTTCTCGAGGGAGCTCTCCCAATCGCGGGCTGGGATGCAACGCCAGTGACCGTTGACTCCGGGCGAGAGTGCTCGCAGCTGCGCCTCGGCCCACTCTGGGGTGCGGGGATTCGCGAGCTGCGATCTGCAGGGGCCATCTTTGAACTCCCAGACAAGACGGGCTACTCGCTCGTGGTGTATTCAGCTACCGGCCTAACTCTCGACAACCTCACCTACGCGTTCGAACGCGGAGCACGCGGCGGCCGCAAGACGCAGGGGCTGACGATCGTCGACATCAAGGTCGGGGACTGGCCAGGGAAGCAGTTCACGCTCCTCAATGGCGATCACCGCCAGGTCATCACCCTCTTTGATACGGGCGAAGCGGATCGCGTGCGCGCGCTCCTCGCTTCTGATATCTCAAACGCACTGATCGCCGACCGCCTCGCCGCCTATGCGGCGGCGTTGAAATAAGCAAGCAAGGAAAGAAGAGGGTCGTCAATGTCTAGCAAGGGCACCGAGAACGCCAATCAGTCGAGAGCATATGGACCGCTCACCCGTGCGTCACAGTTCTTCTATGCGAAGTCCAGCCTGGTCACCGCGGTGCTCGCCACCCTCGTCTTCGCCGGCTACACCGTCCTCGTTCTGAGTGGGCAGGGGAAGGCATTTGAGGTTGCGAACAGCAGCATCAAGTCGCTAGGCACGTCGTTGGGCTTTGGGCAGGCGGAGATCCTTGCCTTCTTGGCGGAACGTTCTGCTGACCAGATTGCCGCCTACATCACCTTCAATCAGGTGTGGGACACGCTCTTCGGTGTGATCTACGGCGTGATGTATGTGGTCTGGGCGTCACTGCTGCTCAAGCCCTATTCACACAAGGTTGGGATTTTGAATCTGCTCCCATTTGGTCAAGTGCTCTTTGATTGGCTCGAGAACATTGGGCTAGCTACCGTGTCGAGCCAGTATCTTGCGGACGGCACGATCTCCGCGTCGACCGCCCAGTTGGCGTCAACGGCCTCATCGATTAAGTGGGCCTTTGCTCTGCTGGTCTACGGAGTGATCCTGGTCGGCATCATCGCGCGGACAGTAGGGGCACTGAAGCGTCGTAGCCAGCGCTAAGGCTGGCCGGCGCTGCCAACGCGTTAAGCGTTAGGCGAGCTCCTTCAACGAGAAGCGCGACTCCAACTGCTCAGCAGTCTGGAAGCCGACGGCACCAACTGGCTGGGCGCCTGCACCCTTGAAGTAGGCGATCGTTGGAATCGACATGATGTTGAACGCCTGCTGCAGGGCTGGGTTCTCGTCAACGTTCACCTTCACGATGTCAACCGTGCCGTCGTACTGCGCGGCGAGCTTCTCAAGCTCTGGGGCGACCAGCTTGCATGGGCCGCACCATGGGGCCCAGAAGTCCACGATCACTGGTCGTGGGGAGTTGGCGACATCCGCCTCAAACGATGCATCAGTGGTGTGCTTGATCTCCGCCATGCTCTCCCTCGCCTTCGCTACTGGCGGCTAGC
>CAJABS010000134.1 GCA_903938075.1 uncultured Chloroflexota bacterium
AGGCCCTTCTTGTTAAAGACCTTCATGAGGTCCTCCTATCTGCTATTCCCAACCGTTCCGGCTGGGCTCGCCTCTGTTTCGGACTACGTGATCACGTCTCATCTACCGAAGTAGCTGCGACAGTGCGGCTGCGTCCGATGCAGTCGAGGAACGTCATCATGAAGGAGCGCGCGCTGCTGCGCAACCTTTTCCCCGCCGTTTTTGTGCGTAGGAGGGCCTTTGTTAAGGAATCAGAATCTTTCTTCTAGCGCCCTTCGGCAATAAGCAGTGCGCCCCCTGCTGAAAGGTCAACAGATTGCAACCCAGTCGCAAGGTGAGCGGTGGCCAAACTGCCGAGTCGTACGCCCCCCACCGCTGCCGAACCGATCGCCGTTGCGGTTGCGCCATGTGCGCCCACCCGGATTTCGCCCACCCAAGGGCCGATTACCGCGCGAGCCGAGAAGTGGGGTGATGCGACCAGGAGCTGCTCGCCAGGCTTCTCCCAATCGATTGCGGTGGTACGCGTCGCCTGATGTTCCACATCGGTCGCGCGGAGCGCCTCGGCCTGGTGGAGTGGTCGCGACGGGTCGTTGCGCCCCCAGTCGGCGACGCGATAGGTTCGATCGGATCGCTGTTGCACCTCCCAAATGAAGAGGCCGGGCATCAGCGCATGAAGGCAGCCGGTCGGCACATCGAACACATCGCCACGTTGCACAGCGTGCCGAGCTAACAGTGGAGTGATGTCGGCGCCAGAGGCCAACGTGTTGGCGATATCGGCGCCCGAGACTGATGGAGCGCGCCCGAGGAGCAGCTCGGCTCCGGGTGCCGCCTCGAGTACAACCCACGCCTCATGCTTGCCGATCGCATCCGCGCCGTGCATCACTTTGGCGAGATCATCATCGGGGTGCACCTGCACAGAGAGTCGATCTTGCACATCGAGCAACTTCACCAGCACGCCGCCCGGCTGCTCGTCAGCATCACCGAACCAGGCCTCGCCGATTGGACCACTCGGCGCCGTGTCGGGGGCGAGTGCGCGAAGGCGATCACCACCCCACACGCGTCCAACAAGACGCGGGGCGAGGAGCTGCGTGTCGCGCGGTGCCGACTCAGTCATGGGGAGAGTCTAGGCGAGTGACTCAGCTGCGGAGAGGCTGATCGTGCGCGTTAGGCGAGCACGCTCGCGACCGCCTTGGCCACGATCGGAATCTTCGCGGCAGAGAGACCCGCCATGTTGATGCGCCCGCGCGCAACCAGGTAGACGGCATGCTCGTCGCGGAGGCGCTTCAGCTGATCGTCAGTGAGGCCGAGGAGCGAGAACATGCCGTGATGGTCGAGCAGGTACGAGAAGTCGCCGGCGCCGGCGGCGGTCAGCGCAGCGGCAAACGTGGTGCGACTCTCTGTAATGCGCGTTCGCATCGCACTCACTTCGCCCTCCCACTGTGCGCGCAGCGTTGCATCGCCGAGGATGGTGGAAACGATCGCGCCGCCATGTGCTGGAGGGTTGGACCACATCGTGCGCACCGCCATGCGCGCGTGTGATGCAATCGATGAGGCTGCTGCGGCATCGGCACCAATGATGGCGAGGCTGCCGACGCGCTCGTTATAAAGGGCGAAGTTCTTTGAGGAGCTGCTGGCAACGAGCGCCTCGCTTCCGGTCGCCAAGAAGGCGCGCAGCGATGCGGCATCTTCAATCAGCCCGTCGCCGAAGCCCTGATACGCAAAGTCCAGGATCGGCAAAATGCCGCGGTGGGCAATCTGCTTCGCGATCTCGCCCCACTGCTCGGGCGTTGGATCAATGCCTGTCGGGTTGTGGCATGCGCCGTGCAGGATCATCGCGTCGCCACCCTTCGCCGCGGCGATCGCATCAAAGAGTGCGCTGGTGTTTAGCGATCGCGCGTCGTCGGTGATCCAATCATGCCGTCGCGCCGTGATGCGCGACGACTCAATGATCTGCGTGTGGTTGGGCCAGGTCGGCTCACCTACCCAAATCTCTGCGCCGGGTCGTAGTCGCGAAACCACGTCAACAGCGAGGCGCACAGCGCCCGTGCCGCCCGGCGTATGGATCATCTGTACGCAGTCGGTAGCGGCGGGTTCGATCTCACCCCAAGCCCCGCCAACCGTACGGAAGAGGAGAGACTTGGCAGCGGCCAGGTAGGCGGGATCACCACTGATCGGCATGTACAACTTCGACGTCGTTGAGGCGAGGAGGCGCTCTTCGGCCGTACGGACGCTCGGCAAGATCGGGGTTACGCCCTGCTCGTCCATATAGACGCCGGCGGCGAGGTTGATCTTGTGTGGGCGTGCGTCGGCACGGTGGAGCTCGACGATCCCGAAGATCGGGTCGCCTGGCGCGTCACTGATTCGTGCGGAGAGTGCTCCTTCAGACATGCGGCGAGTCTACCCGCGCGACGCGAGCGGCGCGTTTTGGCTCGCGGGCGTACGATCGCGCCGATGAGCTTTTTTGACCTTGATCCAATCGGCTGGATGATCGTCGGCCTCCTGGCTGGCGGACTCTCCTCGCTCTTGGTGGGCGGTCGCGCGGCGCGGGGTTGCCTCCCCAACATTCTGGTTGGCATTCTCGGCGGCATCGTGGGCGGCACCCTCGCGAAGGGGGCAGGCTACGGCGATCCAGGCGGATTCACGGGATCGGTCTTCGTTGCACTGCTCGGCTC
>CAJABS010000135.1 GCA_903938075.1 uncultured Chloroflexota bacterium
ATAGCCCAGGCCCAACCAATGCCCTTGGTGTCTTGGATAGATTTTGTTAGGAGCCAGCCGAGAAAGGCCGCCATCAATGCACCAAGCGGCCCTCCTGGAATGCCGAAGTAGTGCACTGAGCCGAAAATTGCAGCCGAAACCCACGGTGCAAAACGGGCTGCGGCCCCACTGAACCCCTCGGCGACGCTCCACCTGGTGACAATCTCCTCGGTGAAGGCATTCACTACAGAGAGTGGAGCGGCCAGTAGTAGCGCAATGAGCCATGTGCGCATGGGAACTGAAATGATCTGATTTTGGTAGGAGATCACGAGGAATACCCCAGTAGCCACCGTGATCATGCCAGCAAAGGTTAATCCAACCCTGCGCCAATTATCTGAGCCTCCAATGCCGAGCAGCGGCACGGGACTCGCGTTAGCCGATGGGTTGCCAATCCTCAGAAGCTCAAGCTTTCGGCGCTTGGCGACCCAAACTACAAGTACAACGGCCCATGCGATCGGAAGGGTAAGCGCCTGGTAGAGGAAGTAGCGTTCAACGCCCATCTCTCTGTGTTGCCCAGTGAGCAGGCTTATCGCAAGCAACGCAGCCGCGCCAAGCAGCGCAGCGGCAATTGCAACTACCGCTGGCCGCTGCACCTTTGGTTCGAGTGCGACCACACCTACGCCTTAGGCGCGCGAACAGCGCTCTCGAAGCGCTCCTTATGGGAGCCGTCGCAGAAGGGCTTGTTGGCGGAGTGGCCACAACGGCAGAGGCCGGCGGCTGGACCCTCGTGCGGAATCTCGTTCCCCTCAACGTCAACGATGGTGAAGTCGCCCTCGACACGGAGTGAGCCGTTGTCTTTGACGGTGATCTTGACCTTCTGCTCGTCACTCATGAAGCCCCCCTCTGCTGCTCTCTGGCGAAGTCGCCATGGCCCGCAGTTTACCCCGCCCCCGCAACGCTCTATCGGGAGGCGCGGCGCGTGCGTAATACTGGCGGCATGAAGATCTATCTCGCGGGGCCACTCTTCTCCAACGCGGAACGCAACTTCCTGGACACTATTGCCGCCCGGCTGCGCGCCGAGGGCTTCGAGGTCTTCGTGCCGCACGAGCAGTTCGCGGAGCAGAAGTTCATGCGCTCCGATGGCGACTCCACCGCTGACGAGGTCTACGCCGTAGATCTTGCCGGCGTGATGGGCGCAAACGCCGTGCTCGCCTGGCTTGATGGCACCCAGGTCGACGACGGCACCTCGGTGGAGATCGGCATCTTCAGTCGCCTCGCCGCGCAGGATCCTGCGCGCTACAAGGGAATCATTGGCCTCAGCACCGACATGCGTGTCGCACGCCGCAAGGGGCTCGTTCCAGCCGACGGCATCAACCTCTTCGTGGTCGGTGCGATCCGCGCATCGGGCGAGGTGGTCTGGTCGGTTGACGAGGCGGTCGCCGCCCTGATTCGCCTTCGCGATCGCCCCTAAGTCGCCGAACCCGCGCTAGGATTCAGGCGTGAATCCTCTCTTCGCCCTCAGCCGCATGGTGCTCCTCCGCATGAGTCGCGCAGCAGCGCTCGGTCGACTCGTACAGCGCACCGCGTGGGGCCATCGCGCCGTTCGCCGCTTCGTTGCGGGTGACACTATCCCCGTTGCCGTTGAGGTGGCACTCGATCTGAAGCGTCGCGGCTTCACCGTCACCCTCGACCGACTCGGCGAGGCCTCCTCGGGCGCTCCCGCGGATGCGTATGCCGCTGATGCGAGTTCGCTCCTCACCGCACAAGCCGCAGCCGGCCTCGAGCCAAACGTCAGCGTGAAGCTCACCGCCATCGGCCTCGCCGAGGGGAACGCTGTCGCTGCAGCCCGGCTCGACCGCATCTTGGCGACGGCGCAGGGAGTGAACGGCTTCGTGCGCGTTGATGCGGAGTATCCGAACAGCCTTGATCAGATGCACGAGATCGTTGCCGCCGCACGCGCCGCCGGCCGACCCGTTGGTGCCGTGGTGCAGGCGAACATGCAGCGCTCGAGTGCCGACCTTGAGCATCTCATCGCCGCAGGCATCCCCGTGCGACTCGTGAAGGGTGCGTACGATCCGGGTGCGGAAGGCGTTGGCGACATTGAGGCAGTGAATGCGGCCTACCTCGCCCTCGCAGAGCGGCTGATCGCAACGAACCTGCCGATTGCCTTCGGCACACATGACGATCGCATCATCTCCAAGCTCGGTGC